>JAGCXO010000016.1 GCA_017961285.1 Alphaproteobacteria bacterium
CCGCCTGAAGAATAAGCTCAATGTATTTCTTTTTCTCGTACTCCAGTTGCGTGGAAAGCCTCTCATAATATTTCTGATGATTATAAACGTCCTTATCGCGCTGGTCGATTTCAGCTTTGAGCTTAGCAATAATAAAATCCTTATTCTCTATCTGGGTGTCGTAGATTTCGAGTTGATGAATCAGACTGTAAGAATCGTGAGGCGCACCTGCAAGAACAGAATCCAAAAAAACACTCTGCTGATTGACAGTAGTCTGCGCAAAACAGTTTACCGTAAAACCTACAAACAAGAACAATATGAAAATTAAACGCTTCATTAAAATTCAAATGGTTTATAATTATTTGGAATAGAGAAATTAAACGACATCTTTTTGCCAAAGGTAACTTTCTGATAAATGAAAACCAACGAAAAATCAGTTCCAATACCGTTTAAGGTAACCTCGGATGGAAGATTGTGATAACTAAAATCCTTAAATCCGCTATACGAAATCTTCACTCCCTTGTTGTTAGAGGCAAAGGTTGCTGAGTTTTCAGTCATCTTGCCAAGCTTAGCGTCATATACAATGCGGCTGTTAATACCAAAAGCACGCGCGTATTCAGGTCTGCCAAAGGTGGTAAAACTATAAACATCGCCGTCCTTCTGAGGGATAAACATCATCAAAGCACGCTCGTTGTTCTCCGGGAAAATGAAGAACTTGTCTAAAAACATATTCTGCAATATGTTGAAATCCACATCAACAGGAATAAAATTTTTCAAATAAGAATAATCACCTGCAAAATACTTGTTCTTGAGTTTAAAAATAAACTTTACAGAATCAGGTGTGAACAATGCACGTCCGATCTCCAAACCGAGAGCCGAAACCGACATCCAAATCAAACTGTCGCTGACCATACGCAACGTTCCGCTGCCCGAATGACTTTGGGTGGCACTTTGAAAATCAAGATTAAACTTTATCTCCACCTTGTTGAAAGTGTCAACTTTGAGGATTTCGTGAAACTCATTGAACAAATCAGCATCCTGTTGAGAAACTTGAAAAACTGGATTCTTGAGAGAATCGGCAGTGACAGGATTGTCAACAGGCTTTGGTTTAGGTCTGTGTTTGCACGATACGCAACTAAAAGCTAACAATATGAGTACAAAAAACTTTAATCTTTTCATTTCAATTGCAATTTTTTATTTTGTTTAATAATTTTTGAGTATTAGAGTCGTTTTTGGCCTTGTTCCAATATAAAACGGCTTTTTCACAATTATTGTTTTTACTATAAATATCCCCTGCAAGCTCGTAAATAGAGGAAATACCGCAATGGTCGAGCGAAAGCGACTTATCAATAAAGTATTCCGAACTTTTCAGGTCGTTCTTCTTGAGGAAATAATTGGCGTAAACATAGTAAAAATATGTGTTGGTCTGGTCGAAACTAACACATTGCTTAATAATACGTTCAGCCAAATCCATCTTGGTATTCATCTGAATGAGATAAAAGGCGTACTGGGCAAGCATAAAATGGCTGCTGTTGCCCATCAGAAAATACTTGTTGAAAAATTCGAGAGAATTTTTGGAATCATTCTTCAAATAATAATAGACGCCTTTGATAAAATAGAAAAAATATGCAGACGACGACTCCTCTACCCCGAAAGACTCCGCCTGAATAAGATAATCTTCGCCATCGCTAAGATGTCCTGTCAAAAAGCTGCTCAACGCGGCATAGAGAAAAACGTCCAACTGCTCGGGATAATAAGAAAAGGCATCGTTGACAGTTTCGTCGAGATGCTGGTAGTCTTCGTTTATATTATAAAGGTGAAAAAGTTTTCGCCAACGGATAAAATCGTTTTTGTTGAGACTGAGAGCGGAGGAAAGCTCCTTAATCGATTTTGTATACTCCTTGTTGAAAAAAAGATAATCAGCATAAAGCGAATAAACCGAGGAACTGTCGGGATAATGAACTTTCATCACCGAAAAGAGAGAATCTACCTGATTTGGGGTAAGCAACTGCTCCTCCGTAACCACTATCGAAAGCTGCATCAACTTTTCGGAAAAAAGAACATCATCGGACTCCAAAGAACGTATGAGATTTTGATAGAAACAATCGACTTTGAGGGTAGCACGACACAGAGAACTCTTGGCAAGATAAACCAAGCCATTTTCAGAGTCAATTTTCTCCATTTGATTTATAACAGGTTGTACCTTAGGAATTTGACCAGTCTGAAAATACAATCCTGCAAGCATAAAACGATAATAAATATTGGTGGAATCTGTATCAACAATGCGCATCAGCTCTTTTTCGGCGTCGGGCAAATTTCCAGACATCCGATAAAGCTCAGATTTGCGGACTCCGTTGGAAATATCGTAACCAAAATTTTTTTCAAACGAATCCAAAAGAGAAATCGCATCGGAAAATTTACCAGAAGAGATATAAAGTTCGGTAAGGGCATGATAATTTTCGTAAGAAGGATAAAGCTCCAAAGCCTTTTTAGTGTTGGATAGGGCAGCGTCTAAATTGCCGTTTTTTAAGTTGGCATCAGCTAAAAGATTGAGATATAAAACATTAGAAGGTTGAATATCAACAGCTTTCTGGGCAAAAAGTTCCGAAGCCTGAAAATTACCAGAACCAAAATGTATATTTGCAATCTGAAAATAGGAAGCCGACGATTTAGGATTAAGTTCGATACAACGTTGATAATATTGTAAAGCTTTATCTGTCTGAGATTTAAGCAAAAATATCCCTGCCTGCGAAAACAAATCCAAATACTCAACCCGCTGGTCAGACGACTTAAAGCCGTCTTGGGCGAATGTATTGGTCTGAGCTGCAAGCAAAAACGATAACGACAATATTATTACAAATCTCAACATATATTAAATACCTGAATGTCCAAATCCGCCATCACTGCGGACAGTTTCTGAAAGTGAGTCAACAATCTTAAAATCAGCCTTTTCAAATTTGGCTATAACCATCTGAGCCACTTTATCGCCGTGGTGGATGGTGAAATCCTCGTTTGAAAGGTTTATGAGAATGATTTTTATTTCGCCGCGATAGTCGGTGTCGATAGTGCCGGGAGTGTTAAGCACTGTAATTCCGTACTTTATGGCCAAACCGCTGC
>JAGCXO010000017.1 GCA_017961285.1 Alphaproteobacteria bacterium
ATTTTTGTAAAATATTTTTTTTGTTGATGTTTGTTTTGCTTCCTCAAAATGCGGAAGCAAAGAGCAAGGCTAATATTTATGCCTTTTCGAGGTCGTTGCCTAAAAAGCAGATTATAAGCGAAAGCGGTTTTAAGGCTTCATTAGGAGAGTTTGAAGGAGATTTTGTTATTGCGGTTTTTTGGTCGAGATATTGTGTGCCCTGCATTAAAGAGTTGAAGAGTTTGAGTAATTTTGTAAAAGAAACCAGAACAAACGGCATCAGGGTTTTGATGATTTCTCCAAAGTCAGAATGGAATTCGGGCTTTATTGAACAACGAGAATTTATGCGCCGTTTTGAGGCGGAAAATTTGGAAATTTATGTTGATGAAAAAGAAGCCGTGGCTTCGGCTTTGGGGATTTATTCTTCGCCGATCAGTATATTGATAAGCCGTGAGGGACGTGAAATCGGACGGGTCCGGGGAAGTTTGAAGTGGGATGATCAAGACGTTATAGATTATATCTATAAAGTCAAAGCAGAAAAAGGCTAGGATTGTATATCCTGTATCGCGAACATATGTTTTCCCATCATTAGACGACGTTCTTGAGTTTCTATTGAAGTGGCAAGATTTAAGTTGCCGCTTTTTATTATGGATCGAACTTGGTCGCCCTTAGTTGTGTCCGGATTGGCAAAAAGGAAAGTTGTATCAGGTGATTTGTGCTGAATTCCTTTTAGGGTTTGATGTAATACGGCTAGAATGCCGCGTGAAAACAAGTCGAAAGCAAGCTCTTCGTTCATGCCGGCTGAGGTGGCATATTTTATTACGGAATTGATTGCGTCGGTAACGTTGTTGGCGTGGATGCTTGATAATACCAAGTGTCCAGACGTGCATGCGCGCAAAACTTCGCTGGCTGTTTCCGGTGTTCTTATTTCTCCAACCATAATAAATCGCGGTTTTGAGCGCAAAGCTGATTTTAAGCTGTTGCCCCAGTTGCCGTTTTGGGGTTGTGTTTGTTTGCAAATTCCAATACTTCCGTTGGAGGCTTTATATAAACCGTCGAGGGGCATTTCGGCAGGATCTTCAATTGTGTAGGCGAATCCTCCCTCGGTTAGGAGATATTCTTTTAACAAAGATGATATGGCGGTTGTTTTGCCGGCACCGGTGGGTCCTGACCACAAAATTAGTCCCATGGCGTTGCTTAAAGAAAGCAGATATTTGCCCAATTCAGGACGGAATCCGAGTTTTGAAAAAGGCGGAGTTTCTTTTGGCATTTTGCGGGCGCAATATTGTATTCCATAAATTGAAATACTTCTTTCCACGCGGTAGGAAATTCCTTCATAAATGACGGAATAACTTGGGTTTTTACCGTTGAAGGTGTTTTCTATCATTTCGAAAAAAACATCAAAATCTTCGGGATTGGTTTTGGCCAGACCGTTTATGGTTCTGTTATCATTTATATATGCTTCTTTGGATGGAGTTATATAGATGTCCGAAAATTTGATGTCGTTTATTTTTGCCATATTTGTTTCCTTTTATCAGTCAATAATTTCGTTAGGGTAAACTCCATAAAAATCGCTACGATTTACCCATCCCTCAATGGTGGAAAATTTGATTAAACAAAAGTCTTTTTGTTCGGGGCATTTTTCGATATGTCCGATAACTTCATTTTCTGCTTTGGCTATAATTTTCGAATCGGTCTGAGGTTTTGCATAGACATTGGCGAAATCTTGTTTGGTTATTTTTACATAGCGTTGATTTTGCAACATTGCTTTGTGAACCCATGTTTCGGAGCCTTCCCAATCTTTTATTTTGCGCCAAAGTTCAAACTCTGAGACAATTTCTACCGGTGCATGTTTTTGTTTGTATATCCACTCGATGGGATAGCGGGTTCCGGGACCGGAGCGAGCATTTATGTAGTCAGAACGAAAAGACACCATGCGAGGCAAATTTTGGTTGTCTTTTTCAGCTTCTTGTGCAGAGGCAAAACTTGTTAAAGTTAATAAAAACAATATTATAAAATATAGGTTTTTCATGTATTTTGTCCTTGTTAATTCTTTGTTATCATAATTGTGCTAACTTTAATCCAAGATGATGAATAAAAAGTAAAGGAAAAGAAAATGGAATTGAGAAAAATTGCAACCGATTTGATTAAGTTTAGAACAGAAACCGGAAATACTAAAGAGATTGAAGATTGCTTTAAATATGTGCAAGGTCTTTTTGGTGATGAGGTTGTCAAAAAAGTGTATAAAAAAGATAAATTGGCGCCGGTTATGCTGCTTTCAAATGTTGATACGTTAGATTTTGATGTGATGGTTGTGGGGCATTTGGATGTTGTGCCGGCCAGTGATGAAATGTTTGAGCCAAAGTTTGAGGGGGATATTTTAAGAGGACGAGGTGCATTGGACATGAAGTCTTTTGCGGTAGTCGGCATGAAGTCGTTGGAATATGTCATAAAAGAAAAATTGCCGCTAAAGTTTGGAGTGCTTCTTTCCAGTGATGAGGAAAAAGGAAGTTTCGGATTGGCAGCGTTTTTACAAGAATATCCGCAATTGAGAGCAAAAATTGTTTTGGATGTTGATGTTGCCGGAGATGATGGAAAGATAATTGCAAAATGTAAGAATCCGGTTTTTGTGAAGTTGATTGCGCATGGCAAAGAAGCACACGGAGCAAAGCCGTGGATGGGAATCGATGCTAATGAAAAATTATTGCAAGTCTGGAGCAATATTCGCAAAAAATTTGCATATTATTCAATGGAATCGTCGGCACCGAAGGATTCATGGATAAATACGGTGCATATGGCAAATATTGCCGGCGGCGGGGCTGTGAATGTTATATCTAATAGGTGTGAAGCATCACTTGATTTCAGGCTGACGGAAAATTCTTCGGTTGATGAGCTGAAAAAATTTTTAGATTCTTGTATGATTAACGGTGTTGAGTATGAAATTATGTCATCTTCACATCCGGTGGTGATGGATGAAAAAAATCCGTATATTTTGCAATATAAAAAATTGGCGGAAGAAAAATTGGCAAAGAAAATTGAGTTCGAGTATATCGGCGGTGCTACTGATTCACGAGAATTTGCAAAAAAAGGATCGGTTGTGATTATGCATTCCGGTTCTGGAGACGGGGAACATACGGCCGGAGAATATGTCGAGTGGAGCAGTGTAGAAAAATTGTTTGATATTCAAAAAGATTTTTTGCGTCAACTGTGTAAATAAATAGCTAGACAAAACAGAGCAAATAATATATAGTTATCCTTAATTTGAGGGTAATTGAACATGACTGTATGGTTTTATTTGTTGTTGGTGATTTTAGGTTTGATACAGGCTATGTCTTTGTGGGTGCTGAACCTGAAAATAATTCGTTTTGAATTTACGGCGCGAAGGTTGGCTTTTATTGTGCCGTGGTTTTTGTTTGGCATGTTGTTTTATTCTAATTACTTTGTGAAAGAAGAAGTTTATTCTTTTTTGATGGCTGTTATTATTTCTGTTGCCTTGGCTTGTGCTATTGTATTGGCCGGAGTTTTGTTGGTTGGGATGATAATAATTTTAACAGTCGGCACTTATTGGGTTGTTGTTACTTTGCGAAATACAAATTATTCGGTGTATAAGCGTCGTGTGCGGATGGATTTTTCTTATGCATGGAATCGAATAAAAGCGTGGATAGAAGGTGAAGAATAAAAAAGTGGCGTCTGCGGCGGGAGTTGAACCCACGACCCCAAGCTTAGGAGGCTTGTGCTCTATCCAACTGAGCTACGCAGACACATTGTTTTTTTAGTATAATGCAATTTGATAAAAAGCAAGATATTTTTCTTGCTTTTTATTTTGTATGATGAATGGTGTGTCGATTTTGGGATTATAAATTATCCACATTATGCACAAATGGGTGATTTAAATATATTTTAAAAAATGAAATTTTTTTGCTAGAAAGGAAAAAATAAATTTTTGACTGAAAGTAAATAAATGGAAAAACCCGATATATCATCTATGCCGCAAAATATAGAAGCCGAGCAGGCTCTCTTGGGTGCAATCTTGGCTAATAATAAGGCTTTCGAAAATATTTCTGATTATTTGAAACCTAATCATTTTGCCGATGCAACGCATGCCAAAATATATGAAATTATCTCAAAACTTATTTCTCGCGGGCATGTTGCAGATGTGATTACCTTGAAGAACTATTTTGAGCAGGAAGGCACATTGAATGATGTAGGCGGTTATAAATATTTGATTAAATTGGCAGAAAGTTCTTCGCCGCTGACGAATCCTGATTTTTATGCGCAGTATATATATGAGCAATTTTTGCGCAGAGAGTTGATTGCTACCGGATATGATATTGTTAATAAGGCGATGGTGGAGGATCTGGATAATAGTGCAGTGCAGCAGATCGAAGAAGCCGAGAAAAAACTTTATGATTTGTCAGATAAAGGGGAGGCTTCGCGCGGTTTTGTTAATTTTTCCGATGCTCTGTCATCTTCTTTGGGTTATATAGAGAAAGCTTATCAGCATGTAGGTAAAATATCGGGAATTTCAACCGGTTTAGATGATTTGGATAAAAGTACAGGCGGTCTTAATGACTCGGATTTGATTGTGCTGGCAGGGCGTCCGGCAATGGGAAAAACCGCTCTGGCGACAAATATTGCTTATAATGTTGCTGAGCTGATGGGCAGAGATAAAAGTATTGATGAAAAATCTAAAGGTGTTGCCTTTTTTTCTTTGGAGATGTCTGCCGATCAGTTGGCTACACGTATTTTGTCTTCTACGGCAGGAATATCTTCACAGAGGATGAGAAACGGTAATATTGATAATGCGGAATTTGATAGAATCGCTGAAGTTATTCGTTCTTTGGAAAATATGCCTTTATATATTGATGATACTCCGGGGCTGACTATAAACGCAATTCGTAATAGAGCCAGAAGATTGAAAAGGACAAAGGGTCTCGGATTGATTGTGATTGATTATATTCAACTTATTACCGGAAATTCTAAGCGCGGTGAAGCTAACAGGGTACAAGAGTTGTCAGAAATTTCGCGTGGATTGAAGATTTTGGCAAAAGAGTTGAATGTTCCGGTTATTGCACTTTCACAACTTAATCGCGGTGTTGAAAGCCGTGAAGACAAACGTCCTGTTATGTCGGATTTGCGCGAATCGGGATCTATTGAGCAAGATGCGGATATTGTCTTGTTTGTTTATCGTGAAAACTATTATATAGAGAGAGAAAAACCCAAAGAAACCGATAAAAATTATACTCCGGAAAAATATCAAAAGTGGGAACAAAAAATGAAGGCCACAAAATATATGGCGGAGGTTATTATCGGCAAGCACAGGCATGCTCCGACAGGAACAGTTACTTTGTCGTGGAACGGTGAGTTTGCGCAATTCGGTAATTTTATAAGAGAAGAGCAATTGCCGGATCAGATAGGTTGATATGACAGAATATAAAATTATTGTCAGTAATACATATCGCAAAGATGAAGAAAAAGTTGAGCCCGACTTTTGGAAAAAGAAAAAGTTGGAGGAGATGAGTTGCAGAGAATGGGAGTTGCTTTGCGATGGTTGTGGAAAATGCTGTTTGAATAAGCTTGATATTGATGGAAAAATTTGTTTTACTTGTGTTAAGTGTCGGTTTTTAGATAGCAAAAGCTGTTTGTGCAGAATTTATGAAAGCAGATTTGCAAAGGTGCCTGATTGCCGCAGTGTAAATTTGAGCGCACTGAGAGAGAGGCCAAAATGGTTGCCGAAGACTTGTGCATATAGACTTTTGGAAGAAGGAAAAGACTTGCCGGAGTGGCATCCTTTGGTTAGTGGTAATAGGGAGAGCGTTCATAGAGCAATGCAGTCGGTGAGGGGAAGATTGTTGATATCGGAAACAGAAGTTAGAGATGATGAATATGAAAATTACATTGTTGACTGGAAAGACATTTGATATAGAAAAAGAGGTCAGTTTTCCGATTGAGGTGGTTTTATCAAAAAGAGCAAAACTTTTAGGTTTGCGGATTGATGCGAAAAAAAGAGTTCCGGTTTTGACCGTGCCTAAATATTGTTCCAAAAAACAGGCGGTAAATTTTGTGAAGGCGCAAGAAAAATGGATAGAGGAGCATTTGCAAAAATTGCCGACAAGAAAACCTTTTGAAGAAGGTGAAAAAATTTCTTTCAATGGTTGTGAACTGGAGTTGAGGCATTGTCAAAATTTGCGGGCAGGAGTGCAAATTGAAAATGGATATTTGCTGGTTTCGGGTGAAAAAACTTTTTTTGCACGCAGGGTTAGAGACTTTATAAAAGAACAGGCGCAAAAAATATTGTATCAAATGTCTATTGAAAAAGCGGCAAAGTTGCAATGTAAGGTCAAGAGAGTAATCATAAAAGATACAAAATCACGTTGGGGCAGTTGTTCGTCACTTAATAATATAAATTATAATTGGCGAATTATGCTGGCACCGCCGTTGGTGATAGATTATTTGACGGCGCACGAAGTGGCTCATCTTAAACATCAGGATCATTCGCCGGAGTTTTGGAAATGTGTTGATGAGCTGGCGAAAGATGCTGCTTATGGAAGACAATGGTTGAAAAAAAATGCCGAGAGTCTTAATAGGTATATTTAAGTTGCTTGATTTTAAAAAATAAAAAAACTATATTATTACCAGTTGCAAAAATGTTTAGGAGATGAATGTAATGGAAAAAAATTATACTTCCGCAGTTGAAAAAGTTGAAATTGACCAAGGGTTAAAAGACTACTTTATTGGTGTTTATAATCATATGGCCGGAGGCTTGGCTGTGACAGCTCTTTGTGCTTTTGTGGTGGCAAACACTTCGTTGATTAACCTTATGTTTAATCCGCAAGGCGGGATGTCTGCTTTGGGATGGCTTTTCTTGTTGGCTCCGTTGTTTATTGTGTTTGGTTTTGGCTGGGTTGTCAGCAGAGGAACATTGAGCCAGGTGCGCGGAGTTTTTATTGCCTATTCGGCTTTGATGGGAGTTTCTTTGGCTCCGATATTTTTGGTTTATACCGGTGCAAG
>JAGCXO010000018.1 GCA_017961285.1 Alphaproteobacteria bacterium
AATAAACTTTTTCATTTTTTAGCCCCATACATCAAACATTAAAAATACAATATATTATCATAAGTTAAAAATCAATAAAATATAAAAAACAAACAATAAATTGAAACACTACAAAATGTACAGATACAATAGCTCTGAGATACAACTTCATCAATACAGCGGATTATAATTATTATTGCCAAACTCTCTTGCTGGCGGCAATTCCACCGCCTCAAACAAATCTTTTTCAGGACTATACGTAATATGAACAAAAGAGCAATTATCAACTCTTTTTACCTTATACGAAAAAGTTTCCTCTACAAAAGCCGTAATTGCATGTCCGTGGGTAGAAATCCCGATCGCCCGATTTTTAACATTATTTGCAATATCTTTCAAAGCCTCTGCCACTCTATGCGCCACAAAAGACAAACTCTCCCCCTCGGGAAAAGCCAGCGTAATATCCTCATAACATTTTCTAAAATCCGGATAAACCTCATATCGCTCAATAGTATAAAGACCATTCAATATACCATAATCAACCTCACGCAACCTAACATCAAAATCGAGCGGCACATTTAGCTGTTGCGCAACAATCTCGGCGGTTTGTTTTGCACGCAACAAATCAGAACTGACTATTTTCTTAATTTTTTTATCTTTCAATGCCTACGCCAATTTGAGTGCCTGTTCTCTCCCCGTAACAGTCAGCGGCACCGGATATTGGTGTTGCCCCTGTGGTCTTCCTTCGGCATTCCAAATCGTCTGTCCATGACGAAACATATAAAAATGCTTTTTCATAACTAACCCCACTTATAAGCCGATTCAGTCTATATCAAAAGCCTTAAAAACTAGTTAACCCTTTTTTCCACAGTTTCCGTGCGGTAACTACTTTACACCCCGCAAAAATTAATATAAAAAAGTATATATTTTGACTATGGAGAATGACTATGATGCGAGATTTTGTGCGCTTTTGTCTGCGCTGTTTTTTCAGACTTTTTAAGGTCAAATTTGAAATGCATTTTGACCTCAATCAACTCCCCAAAAAAGGCTTATACATTTCAAACCACGTTTCCTATGTTGACCCGATTGTTTTGTTTGCTTTTTTACCCGGCAACCCGATTTTTGCCCTCCACGGGCAGCTTTATCGCAGCTATTGGGTTCGCTTGCTGATGAAAACCGCCGACATCATGGAATATGGCAACATTGATGTTCCCGATTTGAAGCACTTAATCGCCAAAGTCAACGAAGGCCGCTTGTGTGTCATGTTCCCCGAGGGCAGAATGACACCAAACGGCAATATTATGAAAATTTATGAAGGCGCCGGACTTTTGGCCGACAAAACCGATTCTCCGGTTATTCCGATTTGGATTAACGGTCTGCAATATTGCCACTTTTCAAAAACCCGCGGCCGTTTACCGCACCGCTATTTTCCAAAAGTAAAAATCGTTGTTGACGCGCCGCGCCCCTTAAAACTGAAAGACGAATTGCGCCACCAACGCAATCATATTTCTAACGAAATTTATATGATTATGCGCGAGCAAGCTTTTAACTCCATGTATAATCCACGCATGACTGTATTTACCCAACTTATAAAAGCCGCCAAAATCCACGCCAAAAAAGCATTCGGCTTCAAGCGTCCGAAAGTTTTGGAAGACATAACCCGCAAACCGAAGAGCTTTAAGGATATAATGTTGGCCTCTTATGTTTTGGGACGATTCTTCGCCAAAAAATCAACACATCAAGAGTCTGTAGCTATCATGCTGCCGAATTCCGTTGCCGCAATCTGCACATTTTTCGGGCTCAATGCCTATGGACAAGTTCCGGTAATGATTAACTTTAGCGCCGGTGTTCAAAACATTGTCAGCGGGCTCAAAACTACACTGACCAAAAAAGTTATCACTTCTAAAATGTTCATCAAAAAAGCCGGTTTGGAACCGGTTGTTGATGCCATAAAAGAAAACGGATTTGAAATTTATTATCTTGAAGAAGTTGCAAAAAACATCTCTTTGGGCGCAAAAATTTTGGCCTTTTTGCAATATAAGGTAAAATATGTTCCATACAAAGCCACTCCCGACGACCGCGCGGTAATTTTGTTTACATCCGGCTCCGAGGGGGCACCAAAAGCTGTTGTATTGTCAAATCGCAACGTCATCTCCAACGTATGGCAGATTGCTACTTTTGAAACCTTGAACCGCACCGATGTTGTATTGAACTCCATGCCGATTTTCCATAGTTTCGGATTGGTCTTAGGCACCCTTTATGCCTTGTATCAGGGCGCAAAAGTTTTCTTATACCCGTCGCCTTTGCACTTCCGCGTCATCAGCGATTTGCTCTATGAGCTTGAGGCCACGGTTATGATTGGCACCGACACATTTTTCCGCAGCTATGCCAAAATTTCTCACCCTCTGGACTTTGGATCTTTGCGTTTGTGCTATGCCGGCGCCGAGGGCGTAAAACTTGATACGCGTAACATTTTGAATGAGCGTTTGGGTGTTCGTCTCATGGAGGCTTATGGTACCACAGAATGTTCTCCGGCCGTTGCCGGCAATAATATGGTGTTCAACAAATTTGGCACCATCGGCAAATTATGCCCCGGCATGCAGTGCCGCTTGGACAAGATTGACGGCATCGAAAAAGGCGGCGAACTCGTAGTTAAAGGTCCGAATGTTATGGCAGGATATATTTTTGCCGACAACCCTGGAGTTTTGGTTCCGCCTGAAAACGGCTGGTATCACACCGGCGATGTTGTCGAGATTGATGAAATCGGCTTTATCAGCATTAAAGACCGCATTAAACGTTTTGCAAAAATCGGTGGTGAAATGGTATCTCTGCGCGCTGTCGAAAATATGATTAACCAAGCATTTGAGGGTAAAGAGGACTTTGCTTGCGGTGTTGTCGCCATTCCACACGAACACAAAGGCGAACAAATTGTTTTGGTTACCAACGAAACAAGTTTGACAATGGATAAATTGCGCGACTTTATCAAACAAAACGGTTATCCGGAGTTATATATGCCTCGCACGATTTTGTATAAAGACAAAATTCCGATGTCAGCCACCGGCAAAATTGATAATGTAACGTTGAAAAAAGAAGTCTTGGCTGAACTCTCCGCCAGCAACGCCGCATAAAAATTTGATATTTACTTATCAATCTTTATTCCGACTTCCAGCATATTTTGTTTGTTTTGCCACTTATAGGTCGCGCTGTCCGTCAGTTTTTTCATCAAGAACACACCCAAACCGCCGATATTTCGCTGTTTCAAATCAACGGTAACATCAGGCATCTTATTTTTCAACGGATTATATTTTCTTCCGCTGTCAATAAATTTCACATAATAAAAACCGCCTTCCTCACGTGTCTTAACCGTAACAACGGGATTGTCAGCAGAAGTATAAGCATATTTTGCAATATTGGCAAAAATCTCTTCAGCCGCCATAACCATATTAAACACTGCTTTTTCAGATAGCTTATATTTCAGCATATCATCTTTCAAGTACAATAAAAATTCTTCTAATTTTTCAATTCTCGCAGAATAGGTAATTGTTCCCGCCTCATAGCCGTGAAAAACAAAATCCAACATGGTTATATCATCTGATTGCGGAGTATTTTTAACAAATTTTTTAATATCTTTTAGTATCAAATCCAAATTTTCCGACGGCACAGATTTTGTCTTTTCAAATATCTTCAACAGCCTGTTCTCACCATAAAATTTGGCATCTTTATTTTCGGCTTCTGTCACACCATCAGTATATAGCAACCAATGTGCATTTGGGAGCAATTTTATTTCTTCTTCTGCAAAAATTGCATCACTGTTAATACCCAGCACAATATTTTTTTTCACATCCATAAACGTTGCCTTGTTACCATTCATAATCAACGGAGGATTGTGTCCGGCACTGACATATTTTGCCGTTCCGCTTAATAAATCAATTACTGCCATAAAGGCTGTTACAAACATACAACTATCATTGCCCTCACACAGCTGTTTATTGACATGATCAAAAACAAAATCCAAACTCCGTTTGCTCTTACTTATATTTTTTATCAAAGTTATCGCCTTCATCATATATAGCGCAGCCGGAATACCTTTGCCCGAAACATCGGCAATAACAATAGCAAATTTGTTATCATCAATAAAGAAAAAGTCATAAAAATCACCCGCCACCTGTCTTGCTGGAATCATCATTGTCGCTACATCAAAGGCCGGATTTTGCGGATATTTTTTAGCAAGGACCGATTCTTGAATATTTTGTGCAATTTCAAGTTCACTGACAATCTTTTGCTTATCGGAAGCCTCTACCCTCTCCCTATGAATATATTCAAGCAAGTTCGTTTTCATATTTGCCAAAGCTTTTGCCAATCTTTCGACATCAGTTGAAGACGGCATATCATCAAACTGTTCCGAAAAATCACCTTTACCATATTTTTCCGCCACATTTCCCAAAACAATCAGCTGATTTGTAGAATTATGGCTTATCCAATTAATTATCAATAACAACAAAAGCATACACACCAACATCGCCGCTGCAACAATAATTTGAAACTGGCGAATTGGCCTCAAAAGCTCATCTTTGGAATATACCAAACAAAAACTCCAATTTATATTTTTAATCGGCGAATAATAGAAAATCGCCGCACCATTAACTACAGATGAATATGGAATTTCTATTTGTCCGGATTTACCTTCTGCCAACTCTTTTCCCACCACATCAAGTTCTGGTAAATTCATCTTTTTTGCCAACTCAAAAATTGTCATCTTCAACGCAACTTCCGGATTGGGATGAGTAACATAAGTTCCGTAGCGCGACAACAAAAGCAACTTACCTGCTTCATAAAACGAAAAATTATTTATATTATTTTGAATATTCGACAAATCAACCGTCAAAGCAACCAAACCATTAAAATCTTTTTGCCCCAAAAAACTAAACGGCACCAAACAGGTTACAACCACATTGCCGGTTGTTTTGTCTTGATAAGGTTCTGACCAATATATCTTTTCTTCCTTCGGAACTTCCTTAAACCACGGAAAATTATCATAAAAATTTTTAATTTTTTCTGTTTTGAAATCAATTATCCCGTCATCATTTTCATCTTCTGCCATATAAAGCGTTCCAACTGAAACATCATCCGGAGGAAAAACATAAACCCATGCATCAATAAAATTTAATTCCGAATTATAAACCGTTTTCAAAGCCGAACTTAAAACCACATTCATCGTAGCAATATCGCCATCATTTATTTGGCTCAGGGTATTTTTTGCCGCCAATATCACATTTTCGGCATCTGTTGCCAAATCAGAAAAATCTGTGGTATACACTTCTATTGATCTTTTAGCAATATTATCAATTTGCGACTTAATAATCGGCTCTGCCTGCTTCGAAATAATAAATGCCATCACTCCAAAACCTAAGCAAACGCAAGTCAATATACTCACATTCAGCTTAAATTTTAATGAATGGCGGCTCAGCCAAGATTTCAAAAAATTTATCATGCTTTGGGCTCTAAAATTCCATCCAAACCAGTGCATTCAAAAATATTGCGAACATCATCCGACAAATTAACCAGCTTAATTGTCCCACCCTGATATTCCACAAGCCTTTGCAGCATCAATATTGCTCTCAAACCTGCCGAAAAAACATATTCAACTGCCGACATATCCAAAACCAACTCCTTAACTCCGTTCAAATCAAGTTTGTTCATCAAGTCCGGAGATGTATTGGGGTCAAGCCAGCCTGACAACTTGCACAAAAGCTTGCCGTTTTCCTTGTTTTGTTCAATCTTCAATTCTTTATTCGTATCAGCCATAAAATTTCTCCAATTTATAATCGCAACACTTATTTGAAAACAAGCTACAACAAAAACGTTAAAATCTTGATAATTATTTATAAAGAAAAACATAAAAAAGCACCTCAACTTATACATCTCAAATTTAACCAAATTTTCAGACATCTGCATTATCATCAAATTACGTTCTTACGAACAAACTATATTCAAACAACTGAGAAGACTTTTAATATGAATGCTGAAAAATCAATTACCGACAGCAATAAATCCGTTTTAGGATACTTTATATTATGCATCACCAAAAAATATTTCTGCTTCAAAGGCCGCGCACGTCGCAAAGAATATTGGAGTTTTATGCTGTTTCCCATTCTTATCAACCTCGCTTTGAGTTTTTCAACCATAGTAGATGGTATCTCTGATAATGATATTAATATTATAAGAGGAATTGTTATTTTAGTTCTATTAATTCCAGGTTTTGCCGTATTATTCCGACGGCTGCACGATATAAATTTCTCGGGTTTATGGGGAATTGCTCCATTTTTAGGTATGTATATTGGTGGTAAAATGCTCATCTTTGCTATAAACGGAGCAAATACAGGCATTGCGATTATTCTATTGTTTTCGCAAATTATAACTATTATCTCTAGTTTTGGATTTTGGGCAGTATTTATCCTAACTTTATTCGAAAGCGATATGAAAGAAAACAAATACGGGCCAATACCGGAAGGTGTAAAATAAATACATAGTCGCGCAGAGTTCGAAGCCCGCCCTTAATAACTACAGTGTTAAAAAATTATTTTTGTATTATCTTATCTAAATCTGCTAAATCTTCGTAGGACAAAAGAAAAACCCCACAATTTTGAGCAAGTTGTCGTGCTGAAGAGGTATAAGTATTGTTGGTAACTACAGCCGCATAATCTGTTTTGTAAAAGGATTTCCCAGAATTAGCTTCCTGAACAGCTTTATTCCCAACAGGTTGACTGTATAATTTACATTGAATAGCAATACTACTACCATTTTTTTCAGCTATAACATCTATACCTTGGTCCAACGATTTTTGTGTTGTACGAGCAGACCAGCCACATTTATTAAGTATTTGTGCACATTGTTTTTCAAAATCATATGGACTAATATTAGAAGAAAAAGAAACCTCATCAATATTTACATTTTCTTTCATATTATTAACTACTTGTTCTATCAAATCTTCTTGATTGAATTCTACAATATTATTTTCTGGTTCAATGACGTTTTTAATGAAGTATCTAAGTTCTCTCTTAAAACTATCTGTTTTTATGATTCCATAATCATCTTTATAAACTAATTGCTTAAATTTTTTTACAAGTACATCATGATATTCTGTCAATTTTGAATTAATCAAAACATTTAATCTATTTTCTTTTTCTTCAATTTCTTTTCGTTTCTTCTTCTTTTTATTATACACAAAAATACCAGCAATACACACAAATACGATTTTAATAATCCATTCAAGTACTGTAGCAAAATCATCTTTTTTCCTAGTCATAAAGAATCTCCATTGAGAATATTGTAAATTCCTTATTTAATTTAATCTAATTTACACTAGAAGCAAGTATGTTTTTTATTTTCAATATCAAAATCTGAATTCGATAATTTCACGCCCGTCCTTACAAACAAAAAACCCTCCGCTTGGGAGGGTTTTCAAAATTGGCGCGCTCGGCGGATGGCCGTAGAAAAAACTGCCCTAATGCAGTTTTTTCTTAGGAGACACAATGAGACTTTCTTTTGTTAGCGAGATTACATCGAAGCGCAACAAAAGATTTAGTCGGAATTGAACGAACTCACAGAGTTCGAAGCCCGCCTTAACAAACAAAAAACCCTCCGCTTGGGAGGGTTTTCAAAATTGGCGCGCTCGGCGGGATTCGAACTCACAACCTTCTGATCCGTAGTCAGATGCTCTATCCAATTGAGCTACGAGCGCATTATTCATGCTTGTGAAAAGACTAATACATTCTTTTATTTTTTTTTGCAAGCAAAATTTACAAATTTTTTCAAAAAATCAGTCTTTTCCTAAGTTAGTATCTCGATTCACGTACATCGCCATAATAATTCCGAAACTCGCCATCACCGAAAGCATAACCGTTCCACCGTAAGAAATCATCGGCAGCGGAACACCCACAACCGGTATCAAACCCAAAACCATGGCTATATTGATAAACACATACAAAAAATAATTTGTTGCCAACCCGATAATTGTCAACTTTCCAAAATAGCTGGTCGTCCTCATTGCAAATGAATAGCTATAAACCAAAACCAAAACATTAAGAAAAATAACCAAAAATCCGCCGACAAAACCAAATTCTTCCGAGAGCATTGTAAAAATAAAGTCCGTATGCTTTTCCGGCAAAAAATTCAAATGACTTTGCGTTCCGCTCATAAATCCCTTGCCCCAAAAGCCACCTGAGCCCAAAGCGATTTTTGATTGCATAATATGATAACCCGCGCCCAAAGGATCTCTCTCCGGATTAAGAAAAGTCAAAACTCTCTGTTTTTGATAATCATGCAAAAAATGCCACACAACCGGCAACATCGCCGCACCGCCGACAGATACAATCGCAAACTTAAACAACTGCACTCCCACAACAAACAAAACTATTCCGGTGGTAAACAACAGCATCATTGCTGTTCCCAAATCCGGTTGCATCATAATCAGCACCGCCGGAACAGCACCCATCAGCAGCGGAGGAATAATTCCACCGATTGTCTCAATATTCTGCAAAGTTGTAGAATGAAAATATTTCGCCAACGCCAACACAAGAGCAATTTTCATCAGTTCCGAAGGCTGCAACTTCATAAAACCCAAGTTTATCCAACGCGTTGCCCCCATTCCCGTATATCCGGCAACTTCTACAACAATCAACAAAATCAAAGTAAAAGCATAAAAATAATACGCATAATGCAAAAAGCGTTTGATATCAACAAAGACCAGCGCCAACATCAAAGCTCCCCCCATAGCCACACGTACTGCATGATTAAACGCCCAAACTTTCCAATCTCCGTTTGCCGCGGAATATAGCATCAAAACACCAATCAAAGCCAACAAAAATACAAAGAAAAAATACTTAAAACTCATATTATATATTTTTTCCTTAAAAGACAAATTCGGATTATGAAAACCTGTTTTATAAAACTTATACATACTATTCACTCTCCTCCAGAATCAAAGCTTCTTTCAACAATTTTGAAGCGATTGGGGCTGCCACGCTTGAACCTCCTCCGCCATGTTCCACCAAAACCGCGACTGCATATTTTGGATTATCTTGCGGAGCAAATCCCACAAAAAGCGCATGATTGCGATATTTCCAAGGCAAATCTTCCTGCCTTACAATCCCTGTTTGCCGCTCTTTCATTGAAATTCTGCGCACTTGTGTGGTTCCGGTTTTTCCACACATTTTCTTCCCGTTATAATCAAATCTCGACATAAAAGCGGTTCCTCCCGGACGATTAACCACAGCGCACATTCCCTCTTTTACCAAATCCATATAGCGAGAATTTATCTTCATATCAGCAAATTTAAGTTTTTTACTGTCATCAATTTTCAACAACGTCGGCTCAACCATTTTTCCGCCATTTGCAATTCTTGCCGTCATAACCGCGAGCTGAATAGGTGTTGTCAAAACATATCCCTGGCCGATACCTGCAATCAAGGTTTCACCCCCTTGCCAAGATGCACCATATTTTGCCATTTTCCAAGCCCTGTCAGGAATAATTCCCGACTTTTCATCATCAAAATGCAAAGCTGTCTGGCTTCCCAAACCAAAACGTCTGGCCATTGCCGCAATTTTATCAATACCGACCTTTTGCGCCGTTTCATAAAAGAATATATCACAAGAATGTTGCAAAGCTTCAACCACATTCAAAGGACCATGTCCCTGCTTTTTCCAACAGTGGAACAAATGATTACCTAATTCCATTTTCCCACTGCATCCAAAACGCGTTTCCGGAGTGATAACACCGGCCTCCAAAGCCGCCAAAGCAACCATCATCTTAAAAGTAGAGCCCGGAGAATATAAACCCGCAATCGGTTTATTTATCAACGGCTGTTTTTCATCAAACAAAAGTTGATTATAAGTTGCCTGATTAACTCCCAAAACAAAATCATTTGAATCATACGAAGGCATAGAAATAAAAGTCAATATCTCACCGGTATTAACATCCATCAGCACCGCGGCACCGCTTTGCTCTTCAAACAACTCATATGCCTTTTGTTGCAAACGAGCATCAATCGCCAATTGTAAATTTTTCCCTGGCTTGCCGTCAACTCTCTCAATTTCCTTCATAATTCTGCCGACGGCATTAACCTCCAGCTTCAGATTTCCTCCCTTACCTCTCAACTTTTTCTCAAATCTTTTTTCAAAACCGATTCTTCCGATCTTAAAATCCGGCGTCATCAATAACGGATCATTATCATTTTGCAAATCTTGTTCAGAAACCGCCGCCACATAACCCAACAAATGTGCCATTTGCTTCCCGAAAGGATAATTTCTGCTCAAACCGTCATCAACAACTACCCCGGGCATTTCAGACGTTGCCAACAAAATTCTCGAAACATCTTCCCAAGACAAACCGTCTTTAAGCTTAATCGGCACAAAACGACGATATTTTTTCAAATCACGCTGTATCCGATTCTGTTCCGTTTCCGTCAGTGGCATAATTTTCTTAAATCTGTTCAGTGTATCCTGCACATTTGTCGCCTGTTCCGCAACAATCATAGCCTGAAAATTTTGTTTATTACCGGCCAAAACATATCCGTTTCTATCAAAAACAACGCCTCTCGGCGGCACCAAAATACGCGCGGAAATTCTGTTTTCATCAGACATCGTTTTATATTTATCGGCTTCAAAAACCTGCAAAAAATATAATCGAGCAACAATAACAACAAACAGCAACAACTGGATAACACACCAAGCTATTGTCCTGTATATCAAAACTTTTCCTTTGCTGTTATCGCGATTCATATATCATCATCCTGCAAAAAAACATTCATAACCCAAGCATTAACTCCGGCAACAAGCGGATATAGAGCCACACTGATAAAATATGAAAACAAAAAGCTCTTAAACGGCAAAAATTGAGTATAATATAAAGAAGACATAAACCATCCGACAAACATCAATCCCGCCAACAACAAAGAAAATCCTACCCACAATATTTCAAAATTTTTCTCTGTTATATATTTAGAAACATTAATAACCGTTACATACATTATCAAATATAACAACGTATAAATACCGAACGGAGCTATCGATAAAATATCAAAAAACATTCCCAAAACAAAAACCGAAAACACCCCGAACAAATCCGATCTGTACATTGTCCAAAAATAAACACACATAAGCCCTATCATCGGTCTCGCGACAAGGTTCAAATCAGACCTGAGAGGGATAAGCGAAAGTAT
The DNA here is from genome assembly GCA_017961285.1 of Alphaproteobacteria bacterium. Lineage (GTDB taxonomy): Bacteria > Pseudomonadota > Alphaproteobacteria > RF32 > CAG-239 > JAFUYI01. The sequence continues at coordinate 11,195 of JAGCXO010000018.1, forward strand.
CATCCACAGCAACGAAAACAAAAGAGGCAAACTCTTAACTATCCAACCAGAAACAATTTCTTTCCAATTTTCCTGCATACAGCTCACTCCTCACCAAAAACATCTGCTGGATCAGGCAAACCATAATTTACAATCATCACATACTCAAGTCTGGAAAGATCATGCGCCGGCATAACTGTTACAACCCCCTTCTCAACACTCGAAACTTTTCCTACCGGCAAACCGACAGGAAAAACGCCCCCGATTCCGGACGTAACAATTTTATCACCGACTTTCACATCTGCACCTAAAGGCAAAAATTTTAACTCCGGCAAAATATCATTTTTGCCCACCAACATTCCTCTCACTCTCGTATTCTCTGCCATAACCGAGATCTTCGAGTTAATATTATTTAAAAGAGCAATTTTAGCATATCTTTTGCCCACGGCTTCCACTCTGCCGATAACACCCTTATCGCTCAGAGCTACTTGCCCTTTATTAACTTTACCATAATCACCCAAATACACCGTAAGCGAATATGCAAAAGGAGTTCCCTCTTGTGAAACAACTTTTGCCGTAACAAATTCTGCCTCAGGCAAACCGATATAATTTAACATATCGGCCAGCAATTTATTTTCTATTGCCAAAGCTTTATTTTGAGCATTTGCAATAATCAAGTTTCTGTTTTCCTCGCGCAGCTCTTGGTTTTCTCTATCAATTTTTTGCAAACTGCGCAAATAATCATATAAATCCAAAACTGTCGTCGCCGGCAAAACCAAAACCTTTGTAATCGGAGTAACAATTTCCTCAACGGTAACCGACGTTTTTTCAATCAAAGCATTATCTGTCTTATTTAAAAGCATCAGCGCAAAAACCACCATAAAAAGCAAAGCTATTGCCGACTTTTTTATTGTTCTGCGCAAATGGCTCAAATGCAAAAAAATTACTCTGCGTCTCTTAACCACAATCAAAATCCCCAGCGAAAAATTATTATATATTGCTAACACATAAATATTTGTATAGCAAAACAATTTCCCTTGTTATAACAAAAAAAATAGCACAGAATAAATTTCAATTACAATTATTTTCACGCTTATGATATGGATTATTTTATTTTTAATCAGTAGCTATTTGCTAAAAAAACGAAGTAACCGGCCTTCTTCTTAAAAAGATTTTTCTTCACACCCGAAAGAAAAATCTTTTTTTATATCTCTTTTCGCGAATTCAGCGCCAACTGAATTGTTCCTTCATCCATATAATCCAATTCTGCACCCATCGGAATTCCTTGAGCCAAAGTGCTCACTTTTATTTCAAAATTCCTGAGCTTTGAAAGCAAATAATGCGACGTAATTTGTCCGTCAATTGTCGCCGGCAAAGCCAATATAATCTCTTTTACATCGCCCTTTTTCACCCGCTCAATCAAAGATTCGATATTCAAATCTTCCGGCGTAACTCCGTCTAATGCCGACAAAATACCTCCCAACACATGATACTTTCCTTTGTAAAAACCGGCTCTTTCCATTGCCCACAAATCAGCAACATCCTGCACAACGCATATTGTTTCGTTTTCTCTTTTTTCTGAAGCGCAAACCATACAAGGGGAAACTGTATCAAAATTTCCGCATATCTCACAGGTTTTAATATTATCCGACACATCTTGCAGCGCCGCAATCAAAGGAGTCATTATTGCATCTTTCTTTTTTATAAGCTGCAACACGATTCGTCTCGCTGACCTTGTTCCCAATGAAGGCAACTTGGAAATAATTTTTATCAATTTTTCAATATCTTGACCGGCCACTTCAATCACCCGCTAAAAAGGCAGCTTCATTCCGCCCAAATTCAGTCCGCCGGTAACATCCTGCAAACCTTCACTCATCAATTTTTCTGCCTTTGATTGGGCATCATTATATGCCGCAACAATCAAATCTTCCAACATTTCAACATCGTCAGGCACCAATAAAGATTTATCGATCTCAACTTTTTTGGTAACAGATTTTCCTGTCATAAAAACCTTCACCATTCCGGCACCGCTTTCACCGACAATCTCTGTCTGCGCCAATTTTTCTTGCGCTTCTTGCATCTTTTTTTGCATCATCTGCGCCTGCTTCATAATTCCTTGAATATTCATCATCAGTTAAAATCCTCATTATAAAAATCATTAACATCACTTTCTTCATCAGCATTATCTGACAAAACTTTTCTCACCAGAGTATCAATTTTTGCTCCTCTAAACTCTTGCAATATCGCCTTGACCAACGGATTATCAGCCACATTCTTTTGGTCGGCCTCTTTTTTTGCATTTTCAATATTTGCAATACTATAAATCACTTCGCCCGGAACAATATCTAAAACCCATTTCTTTCCGCTGGCCTGCTCAAGCAAATTTCCCAATGTCATCATAAAATCTTGTGAAACTCTGTCATTAGCCTTAAAACGCATAACCCCGTCAGCAAACTCGACAACTTCCACATCATTTTTCAAAACATGAGCAACTCTTGCCTGACGATTCTCTTCCAAAAAAGTCAAAAAATCGTTGACTTTATCAAAAACTCTCACTTCCTTAGTTCTCACAGGCTGAAAACCGGCAACAATTTCCGCCTTCTTGCTTTCAATAAAGGTCTTATCTTCTGCACCTAATTCAGATTTTTTTTTTACACTCTCGAGCAGCTCTGCCGGAGTTGGAAGATGAGCCGAATATGCAACTCTCACTAAAATCATTTCCAAAGCATCAATCGGTACCGGTGCGAACTGAATTTCACCCAAACCTTTTATCAACATTTGCCACATTCTCGAAAGCGTTGCCACATTAGTTTTTTCGGAAAATTCTTTCAGATATTTTCTGTCCGTCTCACTCAGTTTCTCGTCATTTATAAAAGCCGGCAACAACAAAACTTTGGTCAGCCGATGAGTAATATTTATCAAATCAGTCATTATGGCCGTCGGATTCGCGCCATTTTTATAAACCTCTTGCAACTTTACAATAAGCTCGTTCATATTGCCGTTCAAAAGCAAATCAAAAATTTCAAAAGCCTGCCCCTTGTCAGCCATACCGAGCATTTCTTTGACAATATCAGCCCTAACTTTTCCGCCTCCGAGCGAAATTGCCTGATCCAACAAAGACAGTCCATCGCGTGCCGAACCGTCAGCCGCAGTTGCAATCATATGCAAAGCATCTTCCTCTGCCTTAAGATTTTCTTGTTTAACAATCTTATTAAACAACTTCATCAAATCTTCAATTTGCAATCTCTGCAAATCAAATCTTTGGCATCTCGACAGCACCGTAACCGGAACTTTTCTGATTTCTGTTGTCGCAAAAATAAATTTAACATGAGCAGGAGGCTCTTCCAATGTCTTCAAAAGCGCATTGAATGCACTTTTTGAAAGCATATGAACTTCGTCGATAATATATATTTTATAGCGGCAATTTGTCGGTTTATAACGCACACCTTCCAATATATCCCTAATATCATCAACACCTGTTCTCGACGCCGCATCCAATTCCAAAACATCAATATTATAACCGCCGGCAATAGACTTACAATTTTCACAAATACCGCACGGATGAGTCGTAGGCTCACCTTTTCCGTCCGGCCCGATACAATTCAGCGCCTTGGCAATCAGTCTTGCAGTTGTTGTTTTTCCCACACCGCGAATACCGGTCAAAATGTAAGCATGGTGCAGACGGTTTGACTTTATAGCATTTGTAATAGTTTGCACCAAAGCATCCTGCCCCAGCAAATCCTCAAAATTTTGCGGGCGATACTTTCTGGCTAAAACCACATATTGTTCTTGTTTATCTTCTTCTGCCATATCTCATCAACTTTTTTCAAGGCGGAGAAACATCGACCTCATCCTAAATCGTTACGGCTGCTTTCTTCCGAACCTGACCGGGTTGGCGCAAGCATGACCCGATGCTCTCCAATAAAAACAAATATATATGCGCAGATTTTCAACTTAAATTCAAGCAAAAAATCTGCTCTATCCTCTATCAATCAAAAATTTCCCATCATCTGGGTTCTGAATTGCTCTTCATCCTTCCCGTATATTATCGGCATATCGGCATATAAAAAAGACAAAGATCCATCATTCAACATCGCCGAATCCGTAAAACTATGCTCAGCCGCATCAGCCACAACATCACCCTTAGAAGTAATTTTCATCACATCCAAACTATGTTTATTTTTCCCGTTTGCAAAAATCTTAAATGCTCCGTTAATTCCCGAAAAACCGCTTGGATTTGTGATAGCATCATTCAAATTATAAGCATTCTTTTTTGCCAAAGAAGAAGCCAGCGCAACAGCATCATATCCAAAAGCCGCCAAAGCAGAAGGATAAACCCCGAACAAAGAATGATATTTCTTATTAAAATATGCGCTATAATTTCGTGACAAAGCCGGATAGACCGCTCCTTGCAAAGTTGTCTCTTTGCTCAAATTTGTATTTTCCCAAACCGAAGTTCCCATAAACAAAACCTCCGGCGAAAACACGTCATAATAACCAAACATCGCAGTCGCCGACTTCAATCTGCTTCCCGATTCCGGAATAAGCACGGCATCAAAATCAACTCGCCGATTCTTTTCTATTCCGCCATAAACATTACCTGAACCATAATCGGTCAGTTTTTTTACTATATCAGAAAAATCATTTGTATCCGGAGGATAAAAAGCAATTTTCACAACCTTGCCGCCGTTATTATTGACCGCCTTAATAGCCTCTCTCGCAACAACAATCCCCGTAGAATTGTCCGGCAACAACAAGGCAAACCTTTCTCTTCCCTTCATAGAAGCATAGTTCACAATCCGCTCAACCTGCTCGCCGACCAACAGCCCCAAAGTATATACTTGGTCTTGCAAAACAGTTTCATTGGTCGAAAAAGCAACCACCGGCACACCGCTGTTTCTCGTTCTCTTTGATACAGCCTCAACCTCTGTTGCCATCAACGGCCCGATAATAAGTTTTACATCTTGGCTTATAGCTGCATCCGCCGCATCTCTTGCCCCTTCAGGGGTGCCTTTTGTATCATAAAATTGCAAAATAAGATTAGGATTATTCATATCTTCCAAAGCCAGCATAGCTGCATTTTTCAAACCATTACCGACAGAAGCGGCATCACCGCTCAAAGGAAGCAAAACACCAACTCTAAAACTTTCTTTGGTGATCAACTCCGATTCTTCAATCGGCGAACTGCTCTTAAAAAAAATTTTTTTCTGTTTAACCACCGGGGTTTGACACGATGACAAAACAAAAACAAGCAACAAAATACAAAATCTTTTAAACACTTGATTTTTATCCCAAAATGTAAAACAATGCCCAAAGGATAGTTAAAAAAATAGTTAATGTAAAGCAAAGAAAAATGAGCGGTTTATATGTTGTAGCAACCCCTATCGGCAATATAAGCGATATAACGGAAAGAGCAAAATTAGTTCTGCAAAAAGCAGACATAATTGCCTGCGAAGATACCAGAGTAACAAAAAAATTACTCACTCTCTTAAACATAAATTTTTCGCAAAAAAAATTTATAACTTTTCACGACCATAACGAACAGCAGAAAGTGCAGGAAATTATTAAACTTTTACAAGAAGGAAATCACACTATTGCCCAGGTCAGCGATGCCGGCTCTCCTTTGATTTCAGACCCCGGATACAAACTGATTCGCACTTGTCATGAACAAAATCTTCCATTCAGCGTAATCCCCGGTTGTTGTGCTCTTATATGCGCTTTACAACTTTCCGGATTGCCATCAAATCGTTTTATGTTTGCCGGTTTTATCCCAAACAAAGATAAAGCTCGTCTGGATTTATTTAATGAACTGAAAAACATCGATACCACACTGATTTTTTACGAAACATCACCGCGTTTATTGAAAACACTTCAAGCTGCATCACAAGTTTTTGGCAATCGAGAATTTTCCGTTGCTCGCGAAATTTCTAAAATTTATGAAGAATGCAAAACCGGACTTCCTTCAGAACTCATCGACTATTATACCGAAAATCCTCCCAAAGGAGAAATTGTTTTTATGATTGCACCACCCGACAAAAACGAGGTTTGTGCAATAGATTTAAACAAAATTCTAAAACAAAAAATGCAAAATTATCCCCTAAAAACAGCAGTTTCTCAAGTTGTGTCAGAGTATAATCTCAACAAAAACGAGGTATATCGCTTGGCGATAAAAATCAAAGATGAATCATAACAAAAGCGGAAAATTGGCAGAAATTGCCGCCACGGCATATTTCCTCTTACACGGGTACTCTGTTGTAAAACACAATTACATAACCGGCAGAGGCACCGGAGCAGGAGAGATTGACCTCATTGTCAAAAAGAAAAACTTACTCGTTTTTGTTGAAGTCAAAAAAAGGCAAAGTCTTGAAAAAGCCGCCTATGCCATTTTGCCGGCTCAACAGCAACGTATTTGGAAGGCCGCAGAAAATTTTATTCAAAACCATCCTGAATTTGCCGAATTTGATATTCGCTTTGATGCCTTTTTATACTGTTCGGCCTTTTGTTTTGAGCACATAAGCGACGCTTGGCGCTCTTGGTAAAACTGCACAAAAATACTTGGCTAATCCGCAAACATATACTATATTATCGCCCAGGAGTATTTTCTATGTCAAAAAAAATTTGCTTGGTTGACGGATCAGGTTACATATTTCGCGCTTTTTACGGCTTGCCGCCCATGACTGCACCGGACGGAACACCGGTAAACGCCGTATATGGCTTTACCAATATGATTATGAAATTAACCGCCAAAATAGATTGCGACTACAATCTTGTTTTGTTTGATGCCAAACGGCAAAATTTCCGCAATGACATATTTCCCGAATACAAAGCAAATCGCGCCGAACCTCCGGCTGAGTTGGTTCCGCAATTTTCCATAATCCGCCAAACCGTTGATGTATTGAGCCTCAACCATTTGGAAATAGAGGGCTATGAAGCGGACGACCTTATTGCCACCTATACCGAACAAGCGCTTTCTGCCGGCATGGAAGTCGTTATTGTTTCCGCCGACAAAGACCTTATGCAACTGATTAAAGATGGTGTAACTTTCTATGACCCGATGAAAGACAAGTTCATATCTCCCGAAGATGCCAAAGAAAAATTCGGTGTCTATCCCGAAAAAATTCCCGATGTGCAAGCTCTTTCCGGTGATAGCACCGACAACGTTCCCGGTGTCCCCGGTATCGGGCCGAAAACCGCAGCCGAACTTGTAAATACATACGGCTCTTTGGAAGAGGTACTCTCGCATGCTTCAGAAATAAAACAAAACAAGCGCCGCGAAACACTCCTCGCCAATATTGAAAACGCACAAATATCCCTGAAACTCGTAACTCTAAAGCCGGATGTTCCTGTTCCTCATCCTGTCAATTATTACACATTTCACTGTCCGGATATTGCAACCATAGAAAATTTTATAACTCAATATGCCTTCAACAGTCTCAAAAACAGGCTATTACACTGGGCAGAAGAACAATGTCAAAAAGCCGGAAAATCAACTTCAACTCAAGCAGTAAAATCATATTCTTTCAAAACAATAACCCACTGCCAAGACCTACAAAAATGGCTCAAAGAAAATCTCAAACAAACTTTAGCTGTAAAAACTTTGAGCTTTGGAAACAATCCGGTATTTGACAAACCTGTTGGGATTGCCCTTGCCACAGATGAATGTAATGCCGTGTTTATTCCTTTGCAAAGTCAGGATTCTCCCACAGATTTATTCAGCTTTGATAAACCCCGACAAATTACTTTTTCCGAGTTGGCGCCATGTTTACTGCCGATACTCAATACTCAAAATGTCCTGAAAATCGGACATAATATCAAACTTGATATGCACTTCCTAAATATTATTTGCGACAATAAAACAGAACTTCTACCTTATGATGACATCGAAATCATGTCCTATGTTTTGGATTCCAATTTCCACGGACATAGCATACCGGAGCTTGCGGAACTTTTTCTGGACCGCAAATTGCAAAATTTCGATTCGGTTTTCGGAGCCGGCAAACAAAAAAGTATCAGCGATTTGACCGCTGCCGCAACTTATATGTGCGAACAAGTTTCCGCTATATGCCAACTGCACAAAATATTCCGACCTCGTTTGCTTGCAGAACACATGGTTACTATTTATGAGCACTATGACCGTCCTTTGGCACAAACACTCTACCACATGGAAAAAAACGGCGTAATGGTAGATGCCTCACAGCTGGGCCTTTTGGATGAAGAATTTTCCCAAGAGCAAAAGAAACTCGAAGCTGAAATATATTCCATGGCAGGCGAAAAATTTAATATTGCCTCGCCAAAGCAAATCGGAGAAATTCTATATACAAAACTGAACCTCTCCGGCAAAAAAAACAGCAGCGGAGGTTTTCAAACCGGTGCCGATGTTTTGGAACAAATGGCCGAAGAACATCCTCTTCCCGCCAAAATTTTGGAATGGCGTGGTATTAGTAAACTCAAGAGCACATACACCCAAGCCTTGTTGCAACAACTTGACCGCAACCAGCGCATCCACACTACCTATGGTCAAACCAATGTCAATACCGGTCGGTTATCATCTAACTCTCCAAACCTGCAAAACATTCCAATCCGCAGTGAAAACGGCAAAAAAATTCGTCGCTGTTTTATTGCTTCCAAAGGATGCAAACTCATTTCTGCCGACTACTCACAGGTAGAGTTGCGCCTGTTGGCTGTTTTGGCTGATGTAAAAGCCTTAAAAGAAGCCTTCAAACAAAACATAGACATTCACTCCGCTACCGCGATGCACGTCTTTGGTCTTGATAAAGAACAAGTAACGCCGGAGATTCGCCGCCATGCCAAGGCCATAAATTTCGGCATTGTTTATGGTATTTCTCAATACGGACTTGCCAAACAAATCGGTGTAAGTCCTGCTGAGGCCAAAAACTATATTGATGCCTATTTTGCTAAAATGCCCGAAATAAAGACTTTTATGAATAAAACGATTGAATTTGCTCGCCAAAACGGCTTTGTGGTAACTCCTTTCGGGCGCAAATGCTCTGTTTTCGGAATTAACGACCAAAACAAAAGAATAGCATCATTTGCCGAAAGAGCCGCCATGAACGCTCCTTTGCAGGGCGGAGCCGCCGACATTATGAAGCGCGCCATGAACAACATGCACAAAAATTTAATCGACGGCGGTTTCAAATCGCGCATATTGCTACAAGTTCACGACGAAATGGTCATCGAGTCTCCGCTTAAAGAAGTGGAAAAAGTAAGTATTTTACTGAAAGAAACCATGGAAAACGCTGTCAATTATGACGTAAAATTTGTTGCCGAAGTCGGCATCGGGGACAATTGGGCCGAAGCTCACTAAAAAACTTTCTTTACCCGCAAAAATTTATGCACAAAAACAGTTAATTTTTATGACTTTTTACTATGATTTACAAACAAAACGTTGTATATTTCTAGCAATAAATTTTGATTATCTTAAAACTATGAGGAAAAATTAATTATGGTAGAATTAACGCAGGCAGAAATCGCCCAAGAAGAACAGGCGTATAACGCTGATTCCATTAAAGTTTTACACGGCTTAGAAGCTGTTCGCAAACGCCCCGGAATGTATATCGGTGACACCGACGACGGAACCGGCCTTCACCACATGATTTACGAGGTCTTGGACAATGCTATTGATGAAGCTTTGGCCGGATATTGCGACAAAACCGAAATCATTCTCAATCCCGATGGTTCAGCCACAGTTCGCGATAATGGTCGCGGCATTCCTGTCGGACTTCACAAAGAAGAAGGTGTTTCTGCTGCCGAAGTTATTATGACACAGCTTCACTCCGGCGGAAAATTTGATAACAATTCATACAAAGTTTCCGGCGGTTTGCACGGCGTGGGTGTTTCTGTTGTTAACGCTCTGTCTATCTGGTTAAAACTGCGTATCTGGCGCGAAGGACACGAACATGTTGCCATGTTCTCCCACGGTGAAGTTACCGAACACCTAAAAGTTGTCGGTGATGCCAACGGCCGTCATGGAACCGAAGTTACATTCCTGCCCTCACCTGAAACATTCACCATGACTGAATTCAACTTCGATGTTTTGGAACGCGCTATCAGAGAAAAAGCTTTCTTAAATTCCGGTGTATATCTAAAACTTATCGATAACCGCGGGGCCGAACCGCGCGAAGTTGTTATGCACTACGAAGGCGGTCTGAAAGCTTTTGTAAATCATATCAACAAGTCAAAGGCACCTTTGCACGAAAGCATCATCTCTTTCGGTGCCGAAGACAAAGATATCCAGGTAGATGTTGCTATGCAGTGGACCAATGCCTACAACGAAAGCATGTTATGTTTTACCAACAACATTCCTCAAAAAGATGGCGGCACTCACTTGGCTGGATTCCGTGCAGCTTTGACCAGAACCATCAATAATTATATCAATGAAAACGGTCTTATCAAAAGCAAAGACAAAGACATGATAACCGGTGAAGATATGCGCGAAGGACTAAGTTGTGTTCTGTCGGTAAAAGTCCCTGATCCGAAATTTTCTTCCCAAACCAAGGATAAACTTGTTTCTTCCGAAGTTCGTCCTGCCGTTGAAAGCGTTGTAAGTTCAAAACTGCAAGAATGGTTAGAAGAACACCCTAATGAAGCTAAAATCATTGTGGGTAAAATTGTCGAGGCAGCAACTGCCCGTGAAGCCGCTCGCAAGGCTCGTGAATTAACTCGTCGCAAAGGTGTATTGGATATTGCCTCCTTGCCCGGAAAACTTGCCGACTGCCAAGAAAAAGACCCTGCCTTATCCGAAATTTTTATCGTTGAGGGAGATTCCGCAGGCGGTTCCGCAAAACAAGGTCGCGATCGCCGCACTCAAGCCATTTTGCCTCTGCGTGGAAAAATCTTAAACGTTGAGCGCGCTCGTTTCGACCGCATGCTCAATTCGGCAGAAATCGGCACCATGGTTACGGCTTTCGGAACAGGTATCGGCCGCGAAGATTTTGATATTAACAAATGCCGCTACCACAAGATTGTAATCATGACCGATGCTGATGTCGATGGTAGCCACATCCGCACTCTGCTTTTGACATTTTTCTACCGTCAAATGCCCGAAATTATCGAAAAGGGATATGTATATATTGCCCAACCTCCTCTTTATAAAGCCAAGAGAGGTAACTCAATTCTCTATCTTAAAGATGACAGAGAAATGGAAGATTATCTCATTCGCGGCGGTTGTGAAGATGCGGTTTTATATAAAAACAACGGCGAACAAGTCGCAGGACAAGACCTTATATCGATGGTCGAAAACACTCGTAAAGCCCGCAACCTTATTGCTGCTTTGAATAAAAAAGCTCCGGAGAAAATTGTTGAACAAATGGCAATCGATGGCCTCTTTGCCAGAGATGTAATTGACAACCTTGATGTTTTGCGCACCAAAGCAGAGCAAGTTGCCATCAAATTAGATTCTCAAGAAGCCGAATATGACAAAGGTTGGAAAGCTGATATTTTACCTGACGGCAGCATCAGTTTTCACCGCACCTTGCGCGGCGTAGAAGAAAAACACATAATCGGTGCTTCTGTTCTCGATTCTCCTGAAGCAAAAGCCTTGAACGATATGCACGATTTTCTTGCTGAAAATTATGCCTGTGAGCAAAAACTTTCTTCCCCGAAACTTGGAGAAGAAAGAAAAATCCACGGCCCTGTTTCTTTTGTTGATGCCATTATGCAACTTGGCAGAAAAGGAATTACCATCCAACGCTATAAAGGTTTGGGCGAAATGAACCCCGAACAACTTTGGGAAACAACTCTTGACCCAGAGGCTCGCTCACTGTTGCAGGTAAAAGTTGATATGCTTGATGATGCCGACCAAGTATTTTCAACCCTGATGGGCGACGTTGTTGAACCGAGAAAAGAGTTCATTCAAGAAAATGCTTTGAATGTAATCAACTTGGATATTTAATTATCCTAAATTTTTCAAAAAAAAATAGGGCACATAAAAGTGCTCTATTTTTTTGTGGTCCGACTATAAGGAGTATTTTTATACAAACCTGCGCATTGATTCGCCAAATAATAATTATCCGGCTGCGGCGCAGACACTCCCGACGAAACTTCGCTTGGAACATCTAACTTATACCCTTTGAGCAACCCCAAAGCTTCCATAACAAAAAGCAACAATAATTTTTTCTCTTTCATAAGCATAATTTTAATAATAGATTTCACTGGATTTATTCTTATAAAAAACGACTATACTTGTCAACGTATTATTATTTACTTTTCAAGCTGTTTCTATATGCAACAACATTTTCATTATGCTTACTCAAACTGTTGGCAAATTTATGCCCGCCATATCCGCTGGCCACAAAATATAAATAATCAACATTACTCGGATTGACCGCCGCTTGCATTGCTTCTTTTCCCGGATTACAAATCGGAGCCGGCGGCAGACCATAATTGCGATAAGTATTATACGGGCTGTCAAACTCCAAATCTTTTTTCAACAACGGGCGTCCCAAATCTTTTTCACCCTTAGTAATCGCATAAATAACCGTCGGATCAGTCTGCAACATCATACCTTTTTTCAATCTGTTCACAAAAACCGCCGCCACATCAAAGCGCTCCTCAGGCACACCAGTTTCTTTTTCTATAATCGAGGCCAAAACCAGCAACTGATTTTTATCCGCTAAAAAATCTGTTTTTTGTTGTTTCCAAAGCTCATTCAAAAATTTTTTCATTGCATTTTGAGCCTGCAAAACAACACTGTTTCTTGAATCACCCTTTGAAAAACTATATGTTTCGGGCAATACCGAACCTTCCGGCATATCAACCGTAATCTCTCCGACAAGATTTACCTCATTCTCCAAAATTTCTCTGATTTGCGCACAAGTCAACCCCTCGGGAAAAGTGATTTTTCGATAAGAAACATCACCTTTCAACAACTTATCGGCAATTTCTAACATATTAATTTTTGGAGCAAATAGATATTCGCCTGCACGCAATTTCTTATCAACACCCAACGTCCTGCTGACAATTCTAAAAAGTAATGAAGAATTTATAATATCCGCCTGCTTCAAACCGCTTGCGATTTGCCTGACCGAAGCCCCTTTTTCAACCACAAAACTCACTTCTTGAGACAAATTATTCGGCTTTTTAAGCTGATAAAAACAAAAACCGCCCGCTAACAGCAAAGAAAAAATCAACAATAATATAAAAATTATCGCCTTTTTCAATTTTCAAACTTTCTGAAAATTATTGAAGAATTTGTTCCACCGAACCCGAAAGAATTCGACATTGCCGCAGTAATTGATTTTTTCTTGGCCTTCAACGGCACCAAATCCATCCCCACAACTTCCGGCGCCGGATTTTCCAAATTAAGCGTCGGAGGGCACATTTGCTCATTTATAGCCTTAATTGTCAAAACCGATTCAACTGCACCGGCGGCCCCCAACAAATGCCCTATTGCCGATTTTGTAGAAGACATTGAAACATTTTTCATATTTTCTCCAAACAAACGAGCAACCGCCATTGCTTCACCGACATCTCCTGCTGGAGTGGACGTTCCGTGGGCATTAACATAATTTATATCTTCAAGTTTTACCCCGTGTTCTTCGGCATGATTTACAGCCATCTTCATAGCGCGATACGCCCCATCTCCGGAAGGTGCCGTAATATGATAAGCATCACCGCTCATACCATAACCGACAATCTCGGCATAAATTTTTGCACCGCGTTTTTTTGCATGTTCAAGTTCTTCCAAAACCAAAGCACCAGAACCCTCGCCCATAACAAAACCGCTACGATTTTGATCCCAAGGACGAGAAGCCTTTTCCGGCTCGTCATTAAAATCTGCAGTAATTGCTTTCATTCTGGCAAAACCGGACAAACCAAGTATATTCACAGCCGATTCTGCACCGCCTGCCAACATCAAATCAGCATCACCACGCATTATCATCGAGGCTGCATCACCGATTGCATGTGTTCCGGTTGAACAAGCGGTAACACAAGCATGATTAGGACCTTTAAGATTGAACTTAATTGACAAATGACCTGCAATCATATTAATGAGGCAAGAAGGAATGAAAAACGGCGAAACTCTATGAATGCTTTTGTTTTCATTGATGATGGTAGAACACTCATAAATTGTACTCAAACCACCGATACCCGACCCGAACATAACACCGGCACGATAGCTGTCTTCATCATCCGAAGGCTTCCAACCGCAATCCTGCATAGCATCCACACCGGCGGCCAAACCGAACAGTATAAACTTGTCAACACGCCTCTGCTCTTTTGGATCCATAACTGTGTCCGGATCAAATTGATGAGCCTCTTTCCCGAAAGGAACCTGTCCGGCAATCTTAACCGGGGTATCGTATAGCTCTACATTTTCAATTTTTCTGATAGCAGATTTTCCTGCTACAATATTGTCCCAATTATAGTCAACTCCGCGTCCGAAAGGCGACAACATCCCCATACCGGTTACAACTACTCTTCTCATCAATAATCCTTTTATAAATACACTATACAGGCCTTTTTTATATGAAAAAACTCGCTTTATGTCAAGCGAGTTTCAACATATATTCCAAAGACCGAGATTAAGCGTTCTTATTCAAATAATCAATCGCATCTTTAACGGTTAGAATTTTCTCAGCAGCTTCATCAGGAATTTCGCATCCAAATTCTTCTTCAAATGCCATAACCAACTCTACTGTATCCAAGCTGTCTGCACCCAAATCGTCAATAAAACTGGCAGATTCTACTACTTTTGATTCTTCAACGCCAAGATGCTCTGCCACAATTTTCTTAACGCGATTAGCTGTATCAGTCATTTGATAAACCTCTAAAATGTTAAACACATAAAATTCTCGGGCATTTTGCTCCCGTTCTGTTTTGTTATCACAGTTTTATACAATTTGACAAGTATTATTTTAGTTTTATAGCAAAAATAATTACATAGAACTATCTTACAGTATTGTTTTTTCTAAATTTTTACCTTTATTATAAAGTGTATAAAATTATCAAAAAATAAGGATTAGAAATGAAAATTGGAATAATTGGTGCCGGCGGAGTTGGTAGCACAACAGCTTTTGCCCTAATAATGAGAGGAATTGCCAGAAAAATTGTCCTCATCGACCAAAATCAATCGCGTGCAGAGGCCGAAGCCGAAGATATCGCCCACGCCGCCCCTTTTGCCTTTTCAAACAAAATAAAATCAGGAGACTATTCCGAGTTAAAAGGCTCAAACATAGTTATTATAACCGCCGGAGCCAACCAAAAGGAAGGCCAAACCCGCAACGATCTCGCAAGCGCCAACTACAAAATTTTTACCCAAATCATACCCAAAATAGCGCAATATGCTCCGGAATCCATTTTGCTTGTTGCCACCAATCCTGTAGATATTATGACTTTTGCCACACTGGAACTTTCTGATTTTCCCAAAAGCAGAGTTATCGGTAGCGGAACTGTCTTGGACACGGCCCGTTTTCGCACTCTTTTAGGATATCATCTCGGCGTTTCCCCATCTTCAATTCACGCCAATGTCTTGGGCGAACACGGCGACACAGAGGTTTTGTGCTGGTCAAATGCATTTGCAGGCTCTGTCCAAATTGAAGAACTGGCAAAAAACATAAATGTTCCCCTGACCAAACAAATAAAAAAACAAATTGATGACCAAGTCCGCAACGCCGCCTACAAAATTATCAAAGGCAAAGGCTCAACCACCTTTGGAATTGCCGGCGCACTTGCCCGCATATGCCAAGCCATAAACGCCAATGAATATGCCATTCTAAACACTTCATCACTACGCACCGAAGTTGAAGGGATAAAAAACGTTTGCCTTTCTTTGCCTTGCGTTATCGGCAAAAGAGGCATTCACACCCAATTATACCCCAAATTATCAAAGCCGGAGCACCTGCTCTTAAAAGAAAGCGCCATAAATATCAAAAACGTCAGCCAAACTGTTTTCAAACAATAAAAAACGCGACACTTCATATTCAAAGTGTCGCGTCAAAATTCTACGCAGGATGCTTAAGCAAATAATAATTTCGCAGACGCAAATCGGCCATTTTCAAAAACATTTTTTTGACCTTTGCACAAAAAGGATACTCCTTTATAAAGAGATAAATACTTTTAGGCTTTGCCTGCAAAAGCTCTTTTTGGGCCAACGGACAAGGACAATGTTCCTTGTAATAAAGGGCTGCAATTTCCGGATTTCTGACCACCAATCGCTCATTCACCTTGTGACAAGAACAATACTTAAAATATATTTCTTGCAAATCACGGCGACGAGTCTCCAACAGCTTTCTTTCATCCTCCAGCTTGAGTTGCCCATGCAACTTTATATACAGCTCAAATTTTTCTCTGCCTTGAAAGATACGCGGCTTAAAGAGCTTCATAATTGCTTGGCTCTTCAAGGTATA
Source organism: Alphaproteobacteria bacterium (assembly GCA_017961285.1). Classification (GTDB taxonomy): domain Bacteria; phylum Pseudomonadota; class Alphaproteobacteria; order RF32; family CAG-239; genus JAFUYI01. Next base: position 27,541 of record JAGCXO010000018.1, read on the forward strand.
AACCTCAATATAATGCCCAAAATCTCTCTTACTTGCATCTGTAACCAATTTTACCTGGTCGCTTAAATTTTCCGGTTCCATATATAATAATTTTAAAATGATTTTCGTTGCCCCTAATATCCTATTTGGAAATATTTTTGTCAAATATTTTTTTGCTATTGCTAAAAAATTTATTTTGCGCTATTATTAAAGCATAAACGTCACTGATGGAGGATTATGAAAAATGAAAAAAATTGCCTTATTCACTGCACTTACTCTCGTTTTTATGACAGCAAATTGTTTAGCCGGCGTTACATTTATTGTCGATTCTCCACAACACACTAGCCGCAACAGCGGCGGTTCGGGTTATCACAACACCAACCCGACTGCACCAACCCAGCCTTCACCGGAAACAATATGTCGCAGCCGCGGCTACAACAGAAATGGTTGCCCCAGCGGACAATATGGCCTTATACCTTGCCCCGAAAGCGGAAACTTCTACAAATATTGTTGCCCTGAAGAAAACAGATATACACCGGAAGAATGCGAGCAACAAGGCATGGTCGCTGTCGGAGGCGGTTGCCACGGCTTATATACCTGCAACTGATTTATATTTTTTGGAAAACTCCCGCAACAATACCCGCTATAACGGCAAAACTGTATAGTAAAGCTGTTATTTTAATATTCTCTTTGCGATTCGCATTAACTCTGAACAAAACCAAGAGCCCCACACCTGCTCCCGAAGAAAGTCCGGCAATCAGGGCTCCCAAACTCATAACTCCTTCAACCCACATCTGCAACAAAGCCACCGAAACTGAACAATTAGGCAAAAGCCCGATCATTGCCGCAATCAAAGGCCCGAATATTTGGTGTTGCAAAAGCGTATTATGATGCCAATTATTGCCAGTCACTTGCCAAATTAAACTTATTACCAAGCTGATAAGCCAAACAAAAATCGTAATTTTTATGGCATGATATAAGGCCGGTCTGACAATTCCGTTCCCGGCGCAATGACAATCTTCCTTTTCGCACAAACTTTCAATATCAATTACTTGCTGTTTTTTCTGAATAAAAAACATGCACAAATACCCAAAAAACAAACCTATCACAAATTTAATTCCGATAATTTTTGCAATGGTTGCCAACGGAACCGAATTTGATAACAAAATGGGTAACAATTCATCCGATGTAGTCAAAAATACAGCCATCAGCGTCCCTAAAGAAATAACTTTCGCCGCAAAAAGGTTCGCCGCCACCGCCGCAAATCCGCATTGTGGCAACAAACCGCACACGGCACCGATAAACGGTCCTGTTTTTCTGGCTTTGGCAATCATATTGAGCGTTTTTTCCGAAGAATATCTCTCCAAATATTCCAAAACCAAATAGGTAAAAAATAAAAACGAAAAAAGACCTGCACAATCTTTCAAACTGTCAACAAAAATATCTACCAAAAATTCCGCACTCATGTCTTAACACTTTACATTTTTCGCCAAACCGGCCAAAGAAGTTTCTTTATATCTTGAGCTCAAGCTCAAACCGGTTTCATACATGGTTTTTATAATACTGTCCAAACTAACCAAATGAAAACTGTTGGTATTTCTCAACGCCAATCTTGCCGCATTAACCGCTTTTACCGCACCCATGGCATTACGCTCAATGCATGGTGCCTGCACCAATCCTTTGATCGGATCACATGTCAAGCCCAAATTATGCTCCATTGCAATCTCTGCGGCGTTTTCTATCTGTTGCAAAGTGCCGCCCAAAACAGCCACCAGCGCACCGGCCGCCATTGAACAAGCAACTCCTATTTCTCCCTGACAACCGACTTCAGCACCTGAAATCGAGGCATTTGACCTATACAAACTGCAAATTGCCGAAGCCGTAGTCAAAAAAACCACATTAGCCTTTTCAACTGTATAAGGCGAGCGTCTGATTGCAAATCTTTGATAATATCTCATCACTGAAGGCAAAACACCGGCCGACCCCATTGTCGGCGCCGTAACAATCCTGCCTCCTGAAGCATTTTCTTCTGCCACTGCAATAGCCCACAAATTTATCCAATCAACAATTGTCAAAGCATCAACATCATTTTCAACAAAGCGAGAAGCTAAATCAGCATACATAACCGGCGCCCTGCGCTTAAGGTTCAATCCTCCCGGCAAAATCCCATCTTTAAGAATTCCTCTATCAATGGTGTTTTGCATAATCTGCGCCAAATTCAAAATTTCTTTATGCACACTCATTTCAGGATAAAGAGATTTCTCATTTTTCAAAACCAACTCGGATATCGTAAGTTTTTGATTTCGACATACATCAATCAATTGCTGGCAACTGTCAAACTGGTATGGAACTTTGTATGGTTTGCGCTCGATTCTTCTTTCCATTTCGTCACTGCGGGCAATAGTTCCTCCACCCACGGAAAAATATGTTTCTTCCAAAATAATTTTGCCGTTCTTATCATAAGCGGAAAATTTCATCCCATTAGAATGTTGCGGCAAAAAGACTTTCTTTTCCAAAATCAAATCTTTGTCATAATCAAAACCTATATTATGTTTCCCACCCAAACAAAGTTTTTTTGATTTTTTGCAAGCCGCAATATAGTCATATTCCAAATCCATTGTCGCCGCATCCAGTCCCATCAGACCGAATACAATAGCCTTCAGAGTCCCGTGCCCTTCACCGGTCAAAGCCAAAGAGCCATAAAGTGTTACTTTAACATTTTTAACATCTTTATATTTTTTTTGAGACAATAAGTTTTCAACATAACGCTTTGCCGCCCTCATCGGACCGACCGTATGTGAACTCGAAGGTCCGATTCCCAAAGCAAAAATTTCAAACAAACTGTAATACATTTCATACCTCATTGCCAATATTAGCGTTTATATTTTATTTTGCAATTGGCTTTTTATTATTTTGTTGCTATCATTAGCGCACTAGAGAGGAAAAAATGAAATCAGCAAAAAACAAAACCATAGACATCAGTCTTAACGAAGGAAAAGAATATCTCGATCGTTGCCTTCGCATAAGTTCTAAAACAACACTCAACAAAATCATCAACAAAACCATTGTCGGCGATTCTCTAAAGGTTATGTCCAAACTTCCCGCCTCATTTGTTGATTTGCTGATTGTTGATCCTCCCTACAATTTGAACAAGAATTTCCACGGCAACAAATTCAGCAAAATCAGCACTGCCGAATATCAGAAATATACGCAAGATTGGATAGAAAAAGTTATTCCTCTCCTAAAACCAAATGCTTCCATATATGTTTGTTGCGATTGGCTCTCAAGTATGATAATTGCCCCGATTTTGGAGCAAAACTTTAATATTTTAAACCGTATTACCTGGCAAAGAGAAAAAGGTCGCGGCTCTACCAAAAATTGGAAAAACGGCATGGAAGATATCTGGTTTGCAACCAATGGAAAAGAACACACTTTCAACCTAAACGCCGTAAAAATCAGGCGCAAAGTTCTCGCCCCATACAAAAAAGATGGCCAACCGAAAGATTGGGAAGAAACATCTGACGGACGTTTTCGCAATACCTGCCCCTCAAATTTTTGGGACGATATTTCTATACCTTATTGGTCTATGCCCGAAAACACCGCACACCCTACCCAAAAACCAGAAAAACTTATTGCCAAACTTATCTTGGCCAGTTCCAACAAAAATGATGTTGTCTTTGATCCTTTTTTGGGTTCGGGCACAACTTCTGTTACCGCAAAAAAACTAAAAAGAAAATACGTCGGGATAGAACAAAATCCTCAATACTGCATCTGGGCAGAAAAACGCCTTGAACTCGCGGATACAAATCCGCAAATTCAAGGCTATTCTAATGGAATATTTTTGGAGCGCAACACAAGTCTGCACCAAAAAAATAATTCATAAATTTAATTCTGAGCTATCGGAGCAGCCGCTGCCAAAATATCTAACAATTTTTTGGTAGCCTCTTCATTAGAAATATTATTGCAAACCGCATATTCACTGGACAAGCGGTCCAAAGCATGTTCATAAATTTGACGTTCGCTATAAGACTGATCCGCCAAATTTTCTCTTCTGTGCAAATCTCTGATAACTTCTGCAATAGCACTCGGATTGCCCGAATTGATTTTGTTTTCATACTCCTGCGCACGGCGAGACCACATAACTTTCTTAACCTTGGCTTTGCCCTTCAAAATCTCCAGAGCACTGTCCATAACCGAATTCTCCGAGATTTTGCGCAACCCATTCAGTCCGGCTTTAGCCAACGGAACACGCAAAGTCATTTTATCTCGGTCAAAGTTAACAACAATCAATTCCATATCCGAGCCGGCGATTTTCTGCGTATAAATATCCGAAACCTTGCCAACGCCCTGTGCCGGATAAACAACATATTCGCCGGAATTAAAAGTAATTTTTGAAGCTGCTTTTTTTACCATATTCAATTCCTTGCAAAATAAAAAATTACCAAAAGCCTTGTTTCTAGCAAGACAGAACGGAATATATCACATTTTAAAGCAAAAATCTAGAGTTTTTTTGAAAAAAAATTGTCCAACATAAAAATAATTACTTTCAGCACTCAGAGTAGCGATATCCATAAATAAATCAAATTTTATTTTGAACGTTTCAACTTTGCCAAAATTAAGGACCGCAGCACCTCTGCTTTTTGCATAACCGGCTCAGATCCCATTGTAGAAGATGATCCTCGTAAATAGGCCAATTTCTGGACTACCTTCTCATTTTTTACCTTAGGTCTTGTCTCCTGCTTATCTTTTGAAAATAATTTTGATACCCTGTCAAAAAATCTTCCTCCGTTCTGATTTTCTTCAGAACCTCTTTCGGAATTTATAACATTTTCAACTCGCTTTGAGATATTATCATTCCAATAATTTTTCTGTGGTTTTCGGCTTTTTGCATATTGCTGCAAAAATTTATCAACATATTTTCCATTTTCATAAATAGTAAACATCATATGCGTTTTCCTATCATAAAGATAGGTCTTCAAATGTGGATTTGTTTCTTTTTCTACAAATGTTTCATTAGCTTCATACGAGGCTTTACGTAAATCCTTCCAATCAATATTCGGATTATAGCTATTCATTTCCAAACCGCCATCATGCGAATACATTTGATTTTCTGATGCTTGGTACTCTTCCACAAAACCAAAACGCGATGTTGTATCCATATGAGCATAATTAAGAGCTGTGCTCATTTTTGGTGTAGCATACACAAATGCACGACTTCCATCTGAAATTGTAGTATACGCAGCATCACCCATTGATGTACCACGATAAAGTTTTATCGGTCCTTTTTCTCCAATATTCTCATCCAAACCGTCATGTCCCAAAAAATATTCCATACTTCTTTTTTCTAATTTATGCTTGAGAAGATGCTTCAAAACCTCTTCATCAGAAGATATTTCAGGTAGGTTTTCCGATTTTGGAGCCAAAAATTGATCTTTATATTTTGTCTTGAATGGAGCATACCCAATCTTATTTTGCTCAAATTTTTGTGATAAATCCTGCATAAAAGGTAAAACTTCTTCCGGATTCATAAAAGGTGTACAAAGCAAACTTTTACTCTTATCATATACAAAAACCGACGGATTAGCAGCTTTTTCATCATCACTCGATACAACATTATAACCATTTTGATTGAAAAAAGAAAGCATATCAACACCAGGCAAAGCCGAACACATCACTTCAACCGAGGCAGGCTCTGTCAGTTTATCAGCATTTTCTGGAATTTTTGGCAGCTTCTCCATCAAAATTACTCCTTCCATAATCTATCCATTATTATACAAAATCCAAAAGTATTGTCAACAATACCCAATAATTGACAAGTTACCTCAATAGCACATATTGCACAAAAAAGACCTCTCATGTCTGAGAGGTCTCTCAAGTCTATCGATTTTCATTAAAAGTGTTCATCAACACGCTTAATCAAATCCTCAATATTCTCTGGCGGCCAGCCTGGAACATCCATTCCAAGATGGATTCCCATCTTCGCCAAAACTTCCTTAATCTCGTTCAAAGACTTACGTCCAAAGTTTGGAGTACGCAACATTTCTGCCTCGGTCTTTTGAACCAAATCGCCGATATAAACAATGTTATCATTCTTCAAGCAGTTTGCAGAACGAACAGAAAGTTCAAGCTCTTCAACTTTTTTCAACAAGTTCTTGTTGAACGGAAGTTCTTCTTTTTCTGCCTCAACTTCATGCTCCGGCTCATCAAAGTTAATAAACGGCTTCAATTGATCTTGCAAAATGCGAGCAGCAAAAGCAACTGCATCCTCAGGGGTAACAACACCATTGGTTTCAACAACCATAGTCAACTTATCATAGTCAGTAACTTGACCAACACGTGTGTTATCAACGCGATATGATACTCTCTTAACAGGAGAATAAATTGCATCAACCGCAATCAAACCAATCGGTGCATCAGAAGGCTTATTTTGACTTGCCGGAACATAACCTTTACCTGTACCGACGGTCAATTCCATATTTATCTTTGCGCCTGCATCAAGATTGCAAATAACCAAATCAGGATTCATAATTTCAACATCATGACCCGTTTCAATCATTGCCGCAGTAACAACGCAAGGACCTTCTGCTTTCAAAGTCATACGCTTGGTGCCTTCGCTGTGAACAGCTACCGCCAAACACTTAACGTTGAGCACAATATCAGTTACATCCTCTCTAACACCGGGAATAACCGAAAATTCATGCAACACACCGTCAATTTTGATTGCGGTAACAGCACCGCCTTGCAGAGAAGACAACAAAATTCTTCTCAAGGCATTACCCAAAGTAAGCCCAAAGCCTCTTTCCAAAGGCTCTACCACTATTTTGGCCTTGTTTCCGCCATCGCTAGGAACAACTTCCAAATTAGTCGGTTTAATAAGTTCTTGCCAATTCTTTTGAATCACTGGGATATCCTCATTATTAGTGCATATGCTATGTTATAAAAACAGATAGCAAGACCGGAATACACCGGCCCCACTACCAAAATATTATTATACGCGGCGACGTTTGCGCAAACGACAGCCGTTATGTGGAATTGGAGTCACATCGCGAATTGTTGTGATAGTAAAGCCAACAACTTGCAAAGCTCTTATTGCAGACTCTCTTCCCGAACCTGGGCCTTTTACTTCAACTTCCAATGTCTTCATTCCGCACTCCATAGCCTTTTTACCGGCATCTTCGGCAGCAACTTGTGCTGCATATGGAGTAGATTTTCGAGACCCCTTAAAACCTTGTGCACCCGCAGTTGCCCAGGCAACAGTATTACCTTGAGCATCAGTTATTGTAATACGGGTATTGTTAAAAGTAGAATTCACATGGGCCACACCGGCAGTGATATTCTTTTTCTCTTTTTTCTTTTGTGTTACTTTTGCCATTTGGGGACCTACCTACTATTTCTTCTTGTTAGCGACTGTCTTACGTTTACCTTTGCGAGTTCTAGCATTTTGCTTTGTGCTTTGTCCACGCACCGGCAAACCCTTACGATGTCTTAAACCTCTATAACATCCAAGGTCCATCAGTCTTTTAATATTAACACCAACTTCGCGACGCAATTCACCCTCAACCAGGTAGTCGCGATCAATAACTTCACGCACCTTTGCAATGTCTTCTTCAGACATATCAGCAACGCGCGCATCAGGATTAACCCCCGATTTCGCACAAATATCCTGAGCATTTTTTCTACCGATACCAAATATATAAGTCAAAGCAATCTCTATCTTTTTGGCAGTCGGAATATTTACACCAGCTATACGAGCCAAATTTCATCTCCATCTAAAAAATTAAACTTAAAAAGTTGATCACCACTTTTCAAAATTAAGGCGGATTATATGACAATATTTAATTGTGTCAAGACTTAACTTAATGATTTATTAAAAAAATTTACAATCAGCAAATTTCAGCGTTTCTCTGCCCTATTACTTTGGCAATTCTTTCAGCCACAACACCAACATTTCCGTTACCGTCGACTTTTTCCAACAACCCCTTCTGTTCATAATACTTAATTGTAGGATAAGTTACATCGCGATATTTTTGTATACGTTTTTCAATTGTTTCGCAGGTATCATCGATTCGTTTAGAAAACTCTGTTCCTCCGCAAACATCACAAACACCTGCAACTTCTGGCTTATAAAATTTATCGCTATAATTCTCTCCGCACTTAACGCAGGTATAGCGTCCGAGAATACGTTCAATTATGATATTATCAGGAACAACAATCTCAATAACGGCATCAAGCTTTATATCACGTTCAATCAACATCTCATCCAAAGCTTCCGCCTGAAGAACAGTTCTGGGAAAACCGTCCAAAATAAAACCCTTATCACAATCACTTTGTGCGATTCGTTTTGACACCATTTCAATAATCAACTCATCCGGCGCAAAATTTCCCTTTGCGAGCAAAGGTTCCAACTTTTTTCCGATTTCTGTGCCTTTGCGAATTTCCTCGCGCAACATCTCTCCTGCCGAAAGATGGCACAAACCCAGTTCACGCTTCAAAACACCGGCTTGGGTTCCCTTGCCGGTTCCGGGAGCGCCGGTCAAAACCAAATGCACTCCCGTTTTTTTATCAACAAACATTATTTTCTTTTGCCTTTTTTATTAACCAAAGCAGCCTTTTTGAGCAAACCTTCATATTGATAAGCAATAAGATGTGTTTGCACTTGACTTACAAAGTCCATAGTAACTTGAACCACGATCAACAGTGTTGTGCCGCCCAATACAAACGGAACCGAAAGTTTAGAAATCAAAACCTCAGGCAAAATACATAAGGCCGTCAGATAAAAAGCCCCCAAAACAGTCAATCTAGTAATAACATAATCAAGATACTCTGCCGTATTTTTTCCCGGTCTGATTCCGGCAATAAAACCGCCGTGCTTCTTCAAGTTATCAGCTGTTTCTTCAGGATTGAAAACAACTGCCGTATAGAAAAACGCGAAGAAAACAATCAAAGATCCATACAAAATCAAATATAACGGCTGTCCATGTCCCAAAAGATTGCTGAGCGTTCTAACCCAGCTCGGACCGCTGTTCGCCGAGAAATTGGCAATCGTAATCGGCAACAACAACAAAGAGCTTGCAAAAATCGGAGGAATAACGCCGGTCGGGTTAATCTTGAGCGGCAAGTGAGAACTTTCAGCAGAAGTCATTTTCATACCCATCTGACGCTTCGGATATTGAATAATAACTTTTCTTTGTGCTCTTTCAATCAATACAATGATATAAACCAAGGCCAAAACCATAACCATCAGCATCAAAATGAGCCAAATAGACATTGAGCCTACTCTTCCCAATTCAAAAGTTTGAGCCAAAGCACTAGGAATATTGGCAATAATACCTACGGTAATGATAAGAGACGAACCATTACCTACGCCGCGAGAAGTAATTTGGTCACCCAACCAAACAATAAACATTGTGCCACCGACCAAAGAAACAACCGTCGTAAATCTAAAGATAAATCCTGGCATCAAAACTGCAGAAGACCCTGCTCCACCGGTCATACCTTCCAAACCGACAGCGATTCCATAGCCTTGAATAATTGTAATAAACACCGTCAAAACCTTTGTATAATGAACCATTTTGCGATGTCCTGCTTCACCTTCTTTTTTGAGCGCAGCCAAAGACGGAACAATAGATTGACCAAGCTGCAATATAATCGAAGCCGAGATATAAGGCATAATGTTCAAAGCAAAAATTGTCATACGTGCCAACGCACCACCGGCAAACATATTGAACATACCCAATATTCCATTGGAATTTCTTGAAAAAATATCCGCTAAAATATGAGGATCAATTCCCGGAAGAGGGATAAATGTTCCCAAACGAAAAACTATCAATGCTAAAATTGTAAACCATAGTCTTTTTTTGAGTTCTTCGGCTTTGCCAAAAGCAGACATATCAAGATTGGCAGCCATTTTCTCTGCAAGTGATACCATTTTTATTTCCTTATTTAAAATAACAATATATTCAGGAACAACGTCCCAGTTGATGACAATTTAATACAACAAATAAAAATTTATGCAACAAATTTCTCTTTATCCTCAATTTTATGCATATAACTATTTTTTCGGAAACATATTTGTTTGTCGCAAAGCCTCTCCCAAAACCATTGTCGCCGATACCGCAACATTTATTGAACGCGCACATTCTTCCATCGGAATAACCAACCTTGCATCAACTGTATCATGCACAATTTGCGGCACTCCTGCACTTTCTCTTCCCAAAAGCAATACGTCATTTGGCCTGAAATCAAATTTCGTATATGGGATTGATGATTTTGTCGTCAGCAAAACGATTCTGCCATACTCATCCGGATGTTCTTTTGCATATTGCAAAAAATCCTCCCATGAATCATGGCGGCGATATTTTACCAATTCCAAATAATCCATACCATAACGTCGCAGAGCATGCTCGCTAAAAACAAAACCGCAAGGCTCGATTATATCAACTTCAACACCGACACAGGCACCAAGTCTGAGCATGGTGCCTGTGTTTTGCGGCATATCCGGCTGAAATAATGCCAAGCGCATTTATGCACCCTTTGACATTGAGGCCACAACTTTTGCATCAAAGCAGATTTTAATACCTTCAATATCTGCCATAACACCTTGCTGACAAACATCATTTGTCTTAACCGACAAAACCTGTTCGGCAATATAAGCTGCATTTTCATTCAATGCTTTGGCCAAATTTTCATCTGCCGTCTGCCAACTAAGTTCAATTCTGTCAGAAATATCAAAGTTTTTATCTTTACGCAAAGTTTGAACCAATCTCACAAAGTCACGAGCCATTCCTTCACGCTTCAACTCTTCGGTAACATTCGTATCCAACATTGCTAAAGCCTTATTCTCTGCAAAGGCCTGACCGGCAACACCATCTTTCAATTCCAAACGAATTTCAAACAAATCATTTGTCAGATTCTTTCCGGCGATACTCAATGTTCCATCGTCATTAAGTTGCCATTGACCTTGCTTATATGCAGCCATAACCGCGCCCATATCTTTGCCCAAAGCTTTACCTAGCAACGGGGTATAAAGATAAACGCGTTTTGAAGCATAGTTATCAAGATTGTCGTCAAACAAAACTTGTTTAACATTGAGCTCGTCTTTGACAATTTCCTGATATTCTTCTTTCAAATGACGTCCTACCAAAGTCATGCTGGCAAGAGGCAAACGATTGCGCAAATTTTTCTCTTCGCGAATAAATTTGCCGGCAGAACACAAATCTTGTAAAAAGTCCATTTCTTCCATCAATTCCTTATTATCGGAGATTGCATTCAAATTCGGATAATCTGCCAAGTGAACCGATTCCTCACCGGTCAAATTCTTATAAACATGCTCGCATACAAATGGCATTAACGGTGCCATAATTTTGCTCAAATTTACAAGCACTGTATAAAGCACATCAAATGCCAGTTTGTCACCATTCCAAAAACGTTCACGAGTGCGGCGAATATACCAGTTGTTTAAAATTTCCATAAACAAAGCAATTTCGTTACAAGCAACACTGACATCATATGTCTCAATACCTTTCTTGACAATTGAAGCCAAATTTTTCAGTTTTGCCAAGATATATCTATCCAAAGATTCGCTCGATTCATAAACTTCTTTTGCTTTGTATCCCTCGGCATTTGCATAAAGAGTAAAGAAATAAAAAGCATTCCACAACGGAATTTGTGCCACACGAGCCGCCTTCACAATTTCTTTTCCTTCTTTATCAACCGCCAAATTTCCGCCTTTCAAAACCGGAGAAGAAACCAAGAACCAACGCAAAGTATCCGAACCGATATTCTCCAATACTTCATTCGGATCCGGATAATTCTTCAAGCGTTTAGAGAGCTTTTGTCCTCCCTCTGCCATCAATAATCCAGTGCAAATACAATTCTTAAATGCCGGCTTGTTATGCAAAGCTGTTGACAATACTGTCAAAGTATAGAACCAACCGCGGGTTTGATCTATTGCTTCAACAATAAAATCTGCCGGAAAATGTTCTTCAAACCATTGTTTGTTTTCAAACGGGTAGTGCACTTGCGCATAAGGCATTGAGCCCGATTCAAACCAACAGTCGAACACATCACCGACCCTGCGCATCATTGTTTGACCGGAAGGATCATCAGGATTCGGATAAACCACATCATCAATATATGGCTTATGCAAATCTTTCACTTCAATACCGGTTTTTTCTTTAATTTCTTCGACCGAGCCCAAAACATCAACTCTCGGGAATTTCGGATTATCAGACTTCCAAACCGGAATTGGCGTTCCCCAAAAACGATTACGCGAAATCGACCAATCTCTTGCGCCTTCAAGCCACTTTCCGAAACGACCATCTCTGATGTGATCGGGAACCCAATTAATTTCCTGATTATTTTTGACCATGTCATCACGAAAATCCGTAACCTTCACAAACCAAGATGACATTGCTTTATAAATAAGCGGTGTATCGGTTCTCCAGCAGAAAGGATATGAGTGAGTATATTGTTCTTTCTTAACCAACAATCCGTTTTCTTTCAGCCATTGCATAATCGGCTCATTGGTCTCAAAAACTTGCTTACCTGCATAATCAGAAACTTCCGAAGTAAATTTTCCTGCTTCATCAACCGGACAAATAATCGGGAAATTATTGTCATAAGCGCGACAAACATCAAAGTCGTCAGCACCGAAACCAGGCGCAATGTGAACAACCCCCGTTCCGTCTTCGACCGAAACAAATTCACCGCTCAAAACCTTGAAGCATCCCTTTTCTTTCAAATTTTTGAAATAAGGAAACATCGGTTCATAGCTCATGCCGACCAATTCAGATCCCTTCATACTGCCGACCTTAACAGCTTTTTCAAGTTGCTTTTTATAACGTCCGAGCAGTGCTTCGGCCAAAATATATTTCTGTCCGTCTTCTTCCATAATTGCATAATCAATATCGTTACCGACGGCCAACATCAAATTGGAAGGCAAAGTCCACGGTGTTGTTGTCCAAACCAAAATTTTCATACCGTTTTCCAACTTGAACAAAATCGTAATCGCGTTATCGGTTTTTTCCTGATAACCGAGATTAACTTCAAAGTTGGACAATGGTGTTTCCGCCGCCCAAGAATATGGCAAAACTCTAAAGTCTTCATAAATCAAACCCTTGTCATAAAGACGCTTAAAGTTATTGATAACACTTTCCATAAACGGCAAATCCATGGTTTTGTAATCGCGCGAAAAATCAACCCAGCGACCGATTCTTTTGAACATTTCAACCCAAATACCGGAATATTTCAAAACATCGGAACGGCAGAAATTATTAAACTTTTCAATACCGAACTCTTCAATTTGTTTACGTCCCGAAACGCCTAATTGTTTTTCCGCAGACATTTCTGCCGGCAATCCGTGACAATCCCACCCCAAGCGGCGATCAACTTTTTTACCGATCATAGTTTGAAAACGTGCAACAACATCTTTCACATAAGACACCATAATATGTCCGTAGTGCGGTGTCCCGTTGGCAAAAGGAGGTCCGTCATAAAAAACAAACTCTGCCGCACCGTCACGATTGTGAACAGATTTTTCAAATGTCTTGTCCTCGTCCCAAAATTTGAGAACGTTTTTTTCTAATTCTACAAAGTCAGGCTTCGCCTTAACTTCCGGGTAATATTTGGTCATGTTCAACCCCTATAAAAAATTCATTAAACTGATTATTACTAAAAGAAAATATCTAAGATATAGAAAAGCGCATACATCCCCTAAGGGATAATAATGAAAATGGGATTTATTCTAAAATGTAACATCGATTCGCTTTCCTTTTTTTCAAAAAACTGATAGAAAACTAACCCACTTTAACCATCAAGTCAAGTTTTTATACAAAATTTTTACCCATAGCTACGAATCTTAATTGACAACAGTCGCATTTTATGCTACATTTTGTCTATAAACACAAAAAAAGGAGGTTCTCCATGACTTTTACAGTTACACAAACAAGAAGCAACTACGGCGCAAATGTGCTTGCCGCTGTTGCAAAATATGTACCGGGAGCCACAAAAAAAGTAGTACATTGCGGCTTTGAAGCTGCTAAACTTCCTCTTAAAGGAGCCAAAGAATTGGCTGCAGAGTTTACAACAAACGTCAGCACTCCTGTAGGTGATATGCTTATGGATTGGACACAAACCGCCAGCGAAAAAGGTACTGAAAAAGCCACAAGATGGACAATCTCTGCCGCTGATTATGTAGCTCACAAAATATCCGGAAGATAATATAATGGATAAAGGTTCAAATATTGCACTAAGACTTGCTGAATTGGGAATAGCTTGTTTTGCCCTTGTTGTCGCTTGCGGTGCGCTTGCTCACGCTGTTCCGGCAACCATTAACGCTGTTGTTCATCCTAACGTTGGACGTTTATAAATTATGCAACACGCCCGTTCATACCAAGTAATCATTTCAGCTGACGATAAGATTGTTTTTCTTATCAAACCTCAAGAAGGCAAAATTCAAAATCCGTATATTGTATATGACGACAAGAGCAACCATGCTTTTTTGTATCGTCATCCGCGTCATGTTTTATTGCTTGATTACCTTGATTCCGAAGTCATTCCCTATCTTCAAAAAGCCAATGAAGCCGTAGTTATTGAGGCAGATAAGGAAAAAGACAAAGTTATTTGTGATTATAGAGTCAAAATCAAACACGAAAAATACAGCTAAGGCTTCTGAAAAAACTCTCCGCAAATACACGGTTCCGCCACCCCTGTCGTAAAAGGAAAACTAAGCGGCATTTGGTTCAGCCTGCGCACAGCCCAAAAAGCGGCTGCCTGAGCATCTACAGCATCAACATTTATCCCTTTTTCCGCCACAGATTTAATCTCCACATTTTCGATTCTTTGTCTTAAAAACCTCATCAAAGTAGGATTTTTTGCACCACCGCCGCAAACCAAGATTTCGAGTGGTTTTTCCGGCAAAAATTTTTTCATTGCTTGTGCAGTCGATTCCGCCACAAAAGCCGTTGCTGTCGCAGCTCCGTCTTCCAAACTCAAGCCCTCTAAGTGCTCCATTTTTTCATTAAATAAATTTCTGTCACAAGCTTTCGGCGGCATCATCGACAAATATTTATGTTGCATCAATTTCTCTAAAATTTGCTCATTAACTTTGCCCAAAATCGCCAACCGTCCGTTATAATCAATCTGCATCGCTCCGTGTTTTGAAACCCAATTATTTATCACCGCATTTCCCGGACCGCAAACAAAAGCTATCATCTCACCATTACTGCCAAACCAGGATATATCGGTTGTTCCACCGATATCAATCACTGCGTGAGGTCTGGCTTCTTTTGTAGTTAATGCCTCATAATATATCGGAGAAAAGGGAGCACCTTGCCCTCCGTTTAGAATATCCGCCTTTCTGAAATTGCTTACAGTATCAATTCCGAGAAGCTGAGCCAACAACTTTCCGTCACCGATTTGGTGTGTATATTTTTCCATCGGCCTATGACAAATTGTATGTCCGGCAAAACCAATTACATCCACATGTATATTATTATCTTCCAAAAAATCTTTTGCCGATTTGGCACAAAACTCCGTAAACTCAATTTCTGTTTTTCTGATCAAATTGGCATAATCAGGAGAATCATCCGCACAATGCCCGTCAATTTTTACAATTTTTTCTAACAAATCTTCATCAAAAGGCACTGTATAAGCACTGCCGAAAGATTTAATATCCACCCCATCAGTTTCCAACTGCGCCAAACCCACTCCTTCGTATGAAGTAGAACTCATAATACCCAAAGCTGAAAAGTTTTTTATATTATACATATACCAATTCTCCAAACAATGCTTAATGTTTATAACAACAATCTTAAAATTGTATTACTCTCTTGCACTTAACAAATTATTTGCTATTATATAGCGAAAAACAAAAACTTAAGGATAGGAAAAATGAGTAACTTTAAATCACAATTTTTAAATATAATGGTCGAACGCGGCTTCTACAATCAATGCACCAACGAAAATGGTTTTGACCAATATTTATACGAATGTGAACAAAAAGGAACTCCCGCTGTCGGCTATCTTGGTTCTGACCCGACAGGCGACAGTTTGCATGTCGGTCACATTGTCCCGCTAATGATGTTACGCTGGTTTCAAAAATGCGGACACAAACCAATCACTTTGGTTGGCGGAGCTACCGCACGCATCGGCGACCCTTCCGGCAAAGATAAACTTCGCCCGTTTTTGGATGAAGAAACACTCAAAAATAATATTGTCGGACTAAAGAAATCCTTTTCCAAATTTCTAAAATTCGGCAGCGGCGCAACCGATGCCGTCATGGTTGACAACTGGGATTGGTTCAAAGACATCAACTATCTTGCATTCTTGCGCGACATCGGAACTTGCTATTCCGTCAACCGTATGTTGACTATGGATAGTGTAAAATCACGTCTTGATCGCGAACAACCCATGTCATTTTTAGAATTTAACTATATGCTGTTGCAAGGATATGACTTTTGCGAATTATACCAAAAATACAATTGCCGCGCCCAAATTGCCGGCTCTGATCAATGGGGAAATATCACTTCCGGAACCGAACTCGGTCGCCGCAAATATGACGTTGAACTTTTTGGTTTTACCAGCCCGATCATCACCGATTCTTCCGGCAAAAAAATGGGGAAATCCGAAGGCAATGCCGTATGGATTAACGACGAAAAACTTTCCAGTTACGACTATTTTCAATATTTTCGTAACATTGACGATTCCGAAGTCGGTAAATGCCTGCGTATATATACCGATTTACCGATTGATGAAATCAAGCGTTTGGAAGTTTTACAAGACAAAGAATTAAACGAAGCCAAAAAGATTTTGGCTTATGAGGCCACAAAAATTTGCCGCGGAGAACAAGAGGCTGCCAATGCTCGTGAAACTGCAATCAAAACCTTTGAACAAGGACAACTCGGCTCCGATTTGCCGTTTATCAACAAACAATCACTTGACAATTTCAGCATTTTAGATGCTGTTGTCGAGATTGGTTGGTGTGCAAGCAAAGGCGAAGTTCGCAGGCTCATCAAGCAAGGCGGAATCAAAGTAAACGACCAAACAATCACCGACGAAAATTATCATTTTTCATCAACTGATGTTCATGATAACCAAATCAAAATAGCTCAGGGGAAAAAGAAATTCGGGCTGATAAAAATATCTGCCTAGCTTTTCCGAAGCATAAAAAAGCTATTGACAAGGACGTTAAAAAGGCTATATTAACGCCAACAATGTGATTAACCTTAGATTAAAGAGAACAAAAATGGCAAAAGCAGTAAAGATAAAAGTAAAATTGGAAAGCACCGCCGGAACGGGAACATTTTACCTTGCGGAAAAAAATCCCAGAACTCATCCGGAAAAACTTACCTTGAAAAAATATGATAAAAAGAGCAAAAAGCACGAAGAATTTGTAGAAAAGAAAATGAAGTAATGCTCTCAGCTTCTTTACGCCGGCATTTCAGCCGGCATTTTTTTTGCACCATAAACTTGCTTACACTCATTGACAGCTTGCAGTTAATATATTATCATCAACATAGTAAAATTTTATAGGATTTCAAAAAATGGAAACACAATATTATACAGTTGTTGAAAAACAAGACTTTTTCGAAATTATAGAAAATAAATATGGCGAATTGGCAATATTTATTGACGCTCGCGACGGCTCCCCAAAAAATCCTGTTCTATTGTTTGACGGCAAAAAAACAGCCCTCTTAAAACGTGATGACAGAATTGCCGTTCGCCTTGACAACATTGACGAAGAGACAAAGGCCCCTCTTGCCGAGGCAGAATTTGTTATGATCGTTGAACTTCAGGGCAAAATGGTTGAGCGCGTATATGCCGTTGAAGTTGATAATGTTGAAGAAATTGCCATCAAAGGCAAACAAACTCGCGCTGATGAGCTTATTATGTCAAAGAACAAAGAAGATATCATCAAAAACTTTGGCGCAGTTCATTCTTGGATTGGCGGTTCCACAAAAAAGAAATAAGGAAAAAAATGTTAGGTTTGGTTTTAGTTACACATGGCAATTTAGCCAAAGAATTTGTGTCAGCAATGCAGCACGTTGCCGGCAAACAAGAACAAATTGATACTGTTTGCATCGGTCCCGATGACAACATGGAATCCCGCAGAGAAGAAATTTTGCAAAAGGTAGAACAAGTAAACACCGGTGAAGGAACTATTGTCCTGACCGACTTGTTCGGAGGCACGCCGTCCAATTTGGCAATTTCGATAATGGATAAAGCAAAAGTTGAAATTTTAGCCGGCGTAAATTTGCCTATGCTGATAAAAATTGCAACTCTTCGCAAAAACAAATCTTTAAAAGAAACTGTTTTAGGCGCACAAGAAGCCGGCAAAAAATATATCAACATAGCTTCGCAACTTCTCGGTTCATAAAGAAATGTCAATAACTAAAGAACTTGAAATAAAAAATATAAAAGGAGTCCATGCGCGTGCCGCCGCCGCTTTTGTAAAATTGGCGGAGACATTTTCATCAAAAATAGAAGTAGAGCGCATCGGTATGGTTGTCAGCGGCCTTTCGATAATGGGGTTGATGATGCTTTCTGCTTCAAAAGGAACAACCATAAAAGTAACCGCCTCCGGTTCCGATGAAAAAAAAGCTATGCAAGAAATCACCAAATTGATAGATAGCAAATTCGGCGAAGAATAGTAATATCGTTTATACACTCTTGCAAAAAAACTTTTCGAACCTAAATCAAATATTGACTTTAGGTTCATTTTTTTAAGGAGTTTATTATGATTTTTTATAACACAAAAAACAAACCGACGAAAGAAAACGAAACCACGCATAGCGGCTGTGGCTGCGGCGGCTGCGGTTGTGGCGGAAACAAAGGTTCCGAGCATAAATAAAACAAAAGCCCGATAAAATTCGGGCTTTTTACTTTTCTAATAAAGAATTATTTTTTAACTCAAAAAATTGAGCCTTATTTTTCAAACTTCCAAACAATTCGGGATTCGTAGAAGTAATCCAAGCCTGCAAACCTAAATCCGTAATTTTCGACAACAATGCCTCTCTTTTAATATCATCCAAATGCGCTGCCACTTCATCCAACAAAAGGACCGGAGAAAAATCCTGATACAAAATCTGGCACTTGGTTTGCGCCAATATAATGCTGATCAACAAAGATTTTTGCTCACCGGTCGAACACAATTCAGCCGGCATATTCTTCTTTTTATAAAACACCTTAAAATCGGCACGATTAACTCCGTCAACATTTTCATTACACAAAACTTTGTTGCGCTCAGATGCCAACTTTTGCATATAAAAATCCTCAACATCCACCGCAGGCAGTGTTGCCAACATTTTCTCGATTGTCCCGTCAAGCTGCAACTCAACATCAGGAAAAACATCATCCGGCTCATTTTCAATAAAAGCATTAAGCCTGGCAATTTGCTCTCTTCTGGCCGCCGCAATGGCAACCCCCATAGCCGCCATATTTTCTTCGATTCCCTCAAGCCACAACTTGTCAACTTTGCCGTTGGAGTTTCTTATCAGCTGATACCATTGTTTATACAAACCCTCAAAAACCGCCGTTCTTTTGGCATGATCATTATCAAAAGTATAAACCAACCTATCCAAAAAACTTCTTCTTGGCTGAGAGCCACCCCTAAACAATCTATCCATCTGCGGAGTTAACCAAATTGCTGAAAAATAATTTCCCAGCTCCGCTTGAACAGAACTTCTTTGCCCGTCAATTTTTACGATTCGCTTATTATAAATTCCTGATTCGTCATTATCCTCTTTCAAAAAATTTTCAACTGCTGTTCCGATCTCAAATTCTTCTCCATTTTTGCTTATCATTGCCGAAACAGCCCACGAAGCATTTGAAGGAATATAATCATCACCAACAATCGCCGGTGAAATTCTCCTTATATCAGAAAGCCTTGCTCCACGCAAACCTCTACCCGGAGTCAAAAAAGAAATGGCTTCCAAAATATTTGTTTTTCCGCTACCGTTATCACCGGTAATAACGATAGGACAAAGCTCTGATGAAATTCTCAATGATGCATAATTTCTATAATCAGTTAAAGTCAGGCGCTTCACACCTGACTTTTTCTGAGTAAGAAAATCTATATCTTGAGCCAAATTATTCAACTTATACTCTCATCGGCATCAGCACATAAATTGCACTTGTATCCGAAATATCATGAATAACCGAAGGAGAAGAAACATCAGAAAAACCAAACTGTGCATTCTCACCCTTAATCTCTGTCAAAATATCCAATAAATAGCGGAAATTATAACCGATTTCCAAAGATTCGCTGTCATATTTTGCATCAACTTCTTCCAAAGCCGACCCCAAATCAGGACTTGTAGTAGTGATAATAACCTTACCTTTCTCTACAATCATCTTAACCGCTCGTGTTCTTTCTGCAACAACTGACACGCGGTCAACAGCATTTGCCAAACCTTTTACGGAAACTTCCAATAACTTATCTGTATCCGTCGGAATAACCCTTTCATAATCCGGATAGGTTCCATCAATCAATTTTGATGTCAAAATCACTTCTTCCAAAACAAAACGAACTTTATTATCCGAAACCGAAATTTCAATATTTTCAGCCTTAGTATCATCAAGAAGCTTTCTGACCTCAGCCACAGTTTTTCTAGGAATAATAATTCCCGAAACTTTCTCAGCACCTTCAGCCAACGGAGTCTCTACACAAGCAAGTCTGTGTCCATCCGTTGCCACAACACGCAAAACCTTGGTTGTTCCCTCATTTTTTGCATGCAAATAAATACCATTCAGATTATACCTTGTCTCTTCGGTAGAAACAGCAAATTGTGTCCTATCAATAATATCTTTCAATTCCTCACGTGCAATATTGAAAACTATCGGCAATTTTTCACCGGAAATAACCGGAAAATCTTCAACCCCAATCGTCGATAATGCAAACTTTGAACGACCGGAAGCAATACTCAGTTGACCTTTTTCATCAGGAAAAACTATCTCAACTTCAGCACCGTCAGAAAGCTTGCGCACAATATCATACATCATATGTGCAGGAGCAGTCGTAGCACCGGTCTCCGCAATTTTTGCATCAACAATTTCCGTAATTTCGGTATCCATATCCGTAGCCTTAAAGCTGATACCGTCCCCCATAGCCTCGATTCTGACATTCGACAAAACAGGAATGGTATTGCGCTTTTCAACAATACTCTGAATATGACTTAAAGTTTTTAACAAAACCGCACGTTCAATAACAAATTTCATAACACTATTCCAAACAAATATTAAACATAAAAAATTCTATAGCGATAATATCATAATATGCATATTTCGAAACATTAAAAAAGAATCTTCAACAGTTTTTTAAAACATAAAAGCCGGATTTTACTCCGGCCTTCATTTCGCTTTTATGCCTCCAATGCTCGACGTAACTGATCAACACTTTCTGCAACATTTTGATCTTTTTTAATTAGTTCCTCAATCTTTCTGACTGCATGCATAACTGTTGTGTGATCACGATCAAACTTACGACCTATTTCCGGCAAAGAGCGCAAGGTCAACAATTTTGCCAAATACATTGCAATTTGTCTTGGTCTGGCAACCGTTCTAGCCCTGCGTGAAGATTGCATCTCTTTAACCGAAATATTAAAGTATTCCGCAACTTTCTTTTGAATTTCATCAATAGTCGTGCGTCTGTCATAAGAACGGAGCATATCCTTCAAAACATCTTGCGTATTTTCAATCGTAATTTCTTTGCCCGGCAAAAGCTGCGCATGAGCAACTATTCTGCGCAAAGCTCCTTCAAGTTCACGAATATTGGTGGTAATCTTTTGAGCCAAAAACTCGGCAACCTTTTGCGGCAATTCACAATTTAATTGCTTGGCTTTTGATTGCAAAATACCGATACGTAAATCAAAATCTGTCGGATGAATATCGGCAACCAAACCACATCCCAATCTTGAACGCAATCTGTTCTCAATTCCCTCCAAATCAGACGGAGATTTATCAGCAGAAATAATTATCTGTCTTCCCTCTTCAATAAGAGAATTAAATGTATAGAAAAATTCTTCCTGAGTAGTATCTTTGCCGCCCATAAATTGAACATCATCAACCATCAAAACATCAACCGAACGGAATTGTTCTTTGAATGCAGCTGTATCTTTATATCTTAAAGCACGAACAAATTTATACATAAACTTTTCTGCTGACAAATAAACAATATTCTTTTCCGGATTTCTCTGTTTGATATGCCAAGCAATAGCGTGCATTAAGTGAGTTTTTCCAAGTCCGACACCAGAATATAAAAACAACGGATTAAAAGGAACATCATCGGATTCGGCCACTTTGCGTGCCGCCGCATAAGCAAACTCATTCGTCTTGCCGACTACAAAATTCTCAAAAGTATATTGCGGATTCAAAGGAACTGAAAGTGATTGATTGCTGTCCGAAACCATTGCGCTGCTGTCAACCGGCAAATTTGAAACACCGGACATATATATATTTTGCGGAGCCGGACTGTTAGAAATCTTTTTTAATAACGAACGGCAAGTAGTGCTGTGAATACCATGAATAATTTCTTCATCTGCAGCCTGAACAATAAAGTTAATACTCTTAATGCTCGGATTCTTCTTCTCCCAAATTTTATGTATTCTATCCGAATAATTTGTAATTACCCAATTGCGCATAAAACGCGTCGGCACACATATATTCATAACTCCACTGGAAAAAGAACTTATACTCAAAGGTTTTAACCAACTGTCAAAAGCCTTTTCGCCAACCTCTTGTCTTAACTGTGAACAAATTTGTCCCCATTCATTTTGGACTTCATCGTAATTATTCTGTATTGCTTCACCAGCCATCGTCATATTCCTTATAAAGTCATTAAACCAAAAAATAATTCAATTAAATTGATAAACCAAATCAAATTGATGAAATGGATAATAAATGTTAAAAAATAAAAAACAACAGAACATTTGCAGAACATTGCAATTAATTTTCTTGACATAAGCTTTTTGCTGAGTCGCTCAGATTCGCTTATTTATCGCCCAAAAAAGACAAAAAAAGCCATTCTTGTCCCATGACAAGAACAGCTCTTTTTAAAATACCAAATAAACTAAAAAATATTAGATATTTTTAATTTTAGCAGACAAACGAGAAATTTTCCTCGCAACATTATTACGATGCAAAACACCTTTGTTAACTGCTTTCATCAATTCGGATTCTGCAACAACAAAAGAGCTTTGAGCCAAGTCTTTATCTTTAGCAACAATAGCTGCTTCCACCTTCTTTACAAAAGTGCGAACTCTGCTCTTACGCGCACCATTTATAATACTGCGTTTATTATTTCTATTAATTCTTGTCTTTGCCGATTTATGATTGGCCATATTTTCTCACTTTCCATAAACTTAAGTTATTACAAATTTATTTCTGATATGCTTTATAAACACTTAGAAGCATTTAAGTCAACATAATTTTTTCAAAATTTTCCGATTCTCGCTATTTTTTAACCATATTTTCCAAATTTATGCGATATTCATCAGAATCAAAATTGTTTTTATATACCTGCTTTTCTATTTCCAATCCTTCAGCCAAACTTGTATTTCCGATTGCCGTCTTAATCAATTCTTTAGATGTCGTCAATGCCAAACTCGGCATGGTAGTAATTAAATCAGCAACTTTCAAAACTTCTCTATGTAAATAAGAAAGAGGTATAACCCTGCTCACCAATCCGATTCTTTCAGCTTCTTCAGCCCCCATTGCTCTTCCCGTAAGCAACATCTCCATAGTTTTTGCCTTGCCTATTGCCTTTGGCAATCTTTGCGTTGACCCAAAGCCGGCAACTGTACCCAACGATAAATCCGGAATTGAAAACCACGTATTATCCGAACAAAACAACATATCGCAAGCAAGCGCAATTTCAAACCCAATTCCGATGGCATATCCGCTGACCTCGGCTATTATAGGCTTTTTAACGCTGGAAACTTTATCAAAACTTACAAACATTTCATCCAAAACTTCGGCATTTACATTTCTCACAAAATAAGTAGGATCGATTCCCGACGAAAAAGCTTTTTCACTTCCTCTTAAAACAATCGCCTTAACATCATCACTTATATCAAGTTTTTCAACTTCTTGCGACAACAGGCGCAAAGAAGCATCATCCATATAATTCAATCCGCTCTTACTGCTCAAAGTAACAACAGCAACTCCGTTCTTATTTTCAACTTTAACATCAGTCATCACATCAATCCTTACTCTTAAGCGTAATTCTAACTAAAGTCGGCTTGTTTTTTTCCAAAACAATATCCAAAACCTCTGCCTCTCTCTCAAAATGAACAGCAGCACTATCATGAGATAAAAACTTCCATCCAAGCTGTGGCAAAGTGTTTTTATAAAAATCACAGACCTTATCAAACACAATTTTATTCGAGGTAATATAGGCCTCATTAAACCTGCTCTCATCATTGCCGAAAGAAATATCAGCGCTATGAATCTGTTTCATCCCGTCCATCAACGGAATATCTGACATCCCTTCCACAAATTCGGCTTTTGCCTCAACTGGTAAAAAAAGCATCAATGCCAAAATTATTTTATAAAAAATTTTCATTTTTCCTCACTTTTGCAGTGTCTCACAATAAAAAGTTGAACGCCCTGCCTGCACAATTTTTTTAATACCGCCGCCATTCAAAACATCGCACTTACACTTAGGACATTTTTGCCCAGTTTTATTATATACGCAATGTAAATTTTGAAAATGTCCAACACTTCCGTCCGTTTTATGATAATCTCTCAGAGTCGACCCACCGTTTTCAATAGCCTTATTCAAAATTTTTCTTGTTGAAACAACAATTTTCTCGCATTCCCCAATTTTTATATCAGATGCACTCCTCAAAGGAGATATTTTTGCATCATATAATATTTCCGAAGCATAAATATTACCGATTCCATTCACAATACTCTGATCCAACAGAGCAACTTTTACCGGAACTTTTTTCTTGGAGAAATGAGCAAACAAAAAATCTGCATCAAAATTTTTATCAAACGGATCGATTCCCATTTTTTGAAAATATTTAGTCTTATTCAGATTATCCGTCTTAACATAATCAAACATTCCGAAACGACGCGGATCATTATACACCAATACACCTTTATCCGTTTGCATTATTATATGGTCGTGCTTCACCGATTCGAAATTTTTATCTTGATAAAGTTTTATTCTCCCGCTCATTCCCAAATGCCACACAATCGAATAATTATTGCTCAAATTCATAACAATATATTTTCCGCAACGCTCATATTTTACAATATCATTACCTACAATCTTCGTTTCCACTCCTTCGGAAATTTTCTCTCGCAAAGAACGATTATAAATCTTCATATCAAGAATTTTCGCGTTACCCAAAAATCGAGCGATTTCACTTTTAACTGTTTCTACCTCTGGCAATTCCGGCATATATATTCCTTTCAAAAAACAAAAAAAATTATAAAAGCTCGGAGCATTTTTGCAATACAAAAAACACATAGAATAATTTTATTGCCATTATAATCTCTTTGGGTTAAATTGCGCAAATGGTTCAATTTTTGTTTGTATTGATATGCCCAGAAAAAAACAAAACAAAAAATATTTTGCTCCGCAACGCGAAACTCACGGATGCAAATGCGACTTTCCCGGCTGCACAAAAGCCGGAGAATATCGCGCACCTAAAGACCGCTCACTGAAAGAATATTATTGGTTTTGCTTGGAGCACGTTCAGGCATACAATGCAAAATGGAACTACTACGATTCCGAAGATGATACCGATTCCCAAAAAGCTGACAATCCAAAATCTCATCTCCATTTTGGAAGTTTTCGTTCCAAAATAAAATATCAATTCGGCTACGATTTTAGAGATGAACTCGGTTACTTGGGTGAATTTACATCTCCTTTTTCCTCAGCCGAAACCATATATTTCAGCGCGCAAGAACGTGAATATATCAGATTGATGGAACTATCCGAAGAAGATATTTCATTGGCCGCCATCAAAAAACAATACAAAAAACTCGTAAAAAAATATCATCCTGACGTAAATCGAAACGATAAAAATGCCGAAGAGAAATTCAAACAACTTAGCGCCGCTTATAAAGCTTTGCTGGACAAATTATCTTAAATTTAATCTCTTTTTCTTCTCAACAAAATTCTCAAAACCCCGCTTCCGCCATCCTTCGCTTCGGGATGAATCATTGTCAGAATCAAAGGTCTTATTTCCGGCAAATTCAACCACTGCGGCACCCTGTCTTTTAACACTCCGCGCGCCTCAAAAAAAGGAGCATCTTCCGCATGCAATCCCTTTCCGGTAATAATATCAATACAACGCAAACCTCTCAGATATGAACTTTTTACAAAGTTAATCACCTTCTCATAAGCTTCATTTTCTGTTTGCCCGTGCAAATCCAATTCCCTTTCAACGCGCATTTCACCGCTCTTAAAACGCTTGAAAGTATTTGCATCAATATTATCCGCACAACCTATCTCCAAACCGTCAAGTTTTTCTCCGCCATAAACTCGATTCGGCGTAATTTTTTCTTTCACGACAATTTTTTTATTCGGCTTGGAAAGGTCTCTTTCATCTTTATTCAAAGGTTGAACATTTTTGACCAGCTCTTGCCAATCTTCATCATCAATCGAGGCCATCACTTTGTCCTTTTGGCAGCAAAATATAATATCTTCCGGCAGAATTCATACTGCCGGCTATTGCCAAAACCTCATCACCGCCGCTGCCCCAAAAATAGTCACCTCTGACCGCGCCTTTTATTGCACTGCCGATATCCTGAGCCAACACCAGTTTATTAATCGGAGTCCCGTCCGGCGCAACAGTTTCCAACCACAACATACTGCCCAACGGAATAAACTCTCTGTCAACCGCCATACTTCTGCCTGCCTGTAACGGCACGCCCCAAGCCCCCATCGGTCCGGATTCGTTGATAATACGATGAAAAATATAGCGTCTGTTTTCCTGCATAAATTCTTTTGCTTTTTCCGGATTCTCTTTCAGCCATTTTTTAATTTCAATCATATTTGCTTTTCCCGGCTGCAAAACTTTTTTCTCTAACAAAACACTTCCGATTCCCTTGAACGGTAGGCCGTTATTTTCGGCATAACCAACTCTGATTTTTGCCCCATTATCCATTTGCGCCACCGCCGAACCTTGAATTTGCATAATATGAACATCAACCAAACTGTCCGCCCACATCAAAACCGGCGCATCAATTCCTTCATTTTCGATATAAGCTCTCTCAAAATACGGTACCATTTTTTTGCCGTCGATTCTGCCGACCAATCTTTTTTGCGGCAGATTTTCATCAAAATCTCTCAAGTTTATTTCAAACATATCATTAGGTTTTCCATATACCGGAAAACGATATTTTTCACTTTTTTGAAAAGAAGCATTTATCTGTGATTCATAATAAGACGTAAACTTCCCCTGCGATTCTCCGCCATCAAGCACCAAAAACGGCACAAAATTTTCCTCTATAAAACTTCTCAACTCTTGCGTATTACTAAATTCACGCCCCAAAAAAACATTGCAAATGTTTTTATATAATTTTGCATCAACCTTAACAATACTGTTGCCCAGCCAATCGCCGTCAACTTTCATAACTCTTTGACAGTTGCTCTCAATACTTTGCGCCATCTCTGAAAGATCATCACTTTTCCAACCGGCAAGCTCATCAAAACCGGCCGGCTGCAACTCCACATTTGCAATCGGAGTTTCAATTTTTTCAGGTTGTTCCTGTTGCTTTTGCTCTTCCTTTTGCGGACAAGCCGTCAGCAAAAAAATCAATATAAAAACAAGTATTCTCATTTTTTTGTAGAAACCAACAACCAGTTAGGACTTCTCGATTCGATATTGCGCTCAAAAGTCCAAACATCCGTAACTGATTGAATAAAGTTTTCATCCCCCTCAATAATTTCACCTTCGGCATTGCGCAAAACATTTGCTTGTTCGCTGACAAAACGCACGGAAATTTTTGCATTTTTCTTTTCATCAACGCCGGCATTAACAATCTCCACCGAGCTAAAACCGACAAAATCCGTCTCTGCGGTAATTTTTTCTTCTTTGCGTTGTTTGATAATTTTTTCAAAATTCTTAAACATTTTTGAGTTCAATAACGGCTTCAAAATCTCGATTTCACCCTTGGCAAAAGAAGTTACAATCATCTCAAAAGCCTTTTGTGCGCTGGCCAAAAATCTGTCCGTATCAAAATTTGGAATCTGCGCCAAAACTCTATCTGTTTCTGACATTTCTTTTGGCTCAGAGTGCAACTCCCCGCCGTCGACAACTTCTTCCCTATCCGATTGTTTCATAGATTCTTTCATCAAAATATCAAAAATTTTCGCCGCACTGTCCTTGCTGATGGGGCGAGTAATTTTCTCCGGTCTTGTCCCCAAAACACTCCACAATTTTTGAAAAATCAAAAACACGACAATCAGCAAAACAATAATATCAAAAGCCATTTTTTCCTCTAAAAAAAATTAAACACGTTGACTATAATATAGCTAAAATGTTGATATTATCAACCTAATTATTTGACCTCTAAAAAATATTTGGTATATTTTCAAACAAAAAAACAAAGGAGAACATAAAATGAGTGAAACACAACAACCGAATTCCGTTTCTGTCTTGGGACAATTTATCAAAGACTTATCGTTAGAAATTCCCCATGCCCCCGAAATTTTTACCGAAGTAAAATCGGCACCGAAAGTTGATGTTAATATCGATGTAAAATCCGATTCCAAAGGCAACGACCGCTATGCCGTAACTTTACATGTTGTCATCAACGGCAAAGTTGAGGACAAAACTCTCTTTATCTTAGAGCTTTCATATATGGCTTTTGCCGAAGTAAAAGTTCCTGCCGAGCACTTGGAACCGATATTGATGATAGAAATTCCTCGGCTGATTTTTCCTTTTGCCCGCAACGTCATAACTCAATGCTTGTGCGAGGGTGGATTGCCTCCGTTTATGCTCAATCCTATAGACTTTGTTGCTCTCTACAACGCCCGCAAACAAAGCGCCCAAGCTCCAAAGAACTAAAGGTCAGCCCTTGCTCGGCGCACCGGTGTCTTTATTAAAGTCACCCCTCGATTTTGCTTGCAAAATCATCCAGGGGTCTACCGATTAGTTTTTTCATTGTCATCCCTTGCTCGGCGCACAAGCGTCCGTGCATCAAGGGATCCAAACTTCAGTACTTTAGCACTGCTTCCTTATAAAAATTCGAAGACCCCTTGACCAAAAACTAGCGTTTTTGGAGGGGGGACATAAAGGCTAACTCGAAGATTGCTTGACCTCAGACATTCTGTCTTCGGAGCGATGACATTTATTATAATCGTCATCTTTTCATAACAAAAGGGGCGGAAAAACCGCCCCCTTCATCGCAGCTTCAAAACTATTACCACGGATCCCTAAATTTCAAACGTTGGTCATTAAGGCGCGTATTATAGTCATTAGTTTTCTCATAACTATTAACTACACTAGCATCATGAGATTGCTCAAAAGTCTTCAATTGATCATATTTATCAACATAATCAGAATCATATTCTACATTCGTCCTATCAAAATAGCAATATACCGTGGCATAACCCTCTATCTCGTTTTTATAAACAGGGAACAAATTCCAAAATACTTTGTCTTGATTTGTCGCACTATGCCCGCTTGTGCCGCCGGCACCGGAATAAGAATCTTGAGTTGCATAAGCATGAGCACTACGAGCCAAATCTCCATACTGACTGGCAGGATAGATAAATCCCATAATCAATCCCCATCCATTAAAGTCCTTTGCATTACTGGTATGATTCATATGTCCTTCATATACAGGTCTAACCTCCGAACGCAACCATGTGCTCTTTTGATAATCAAGATATATCGGCATTGCATCAGAAGCTGTGCTGCTGTTTTGGTTATAAACCTCCATTGCATCAGGCAGACTGACCTCCGGTTTTCCGTTAGTATCAATAGTCAGCTTTCCAGCCTGTGCCATAGCCCAACCGGCAGGGGTCAAAGTAATCACTTTTGCATATCCCTGAGGGCATTTTGGTGTCGGCACAAAACCGACATAAGCCGAAACTATATCCCTTTGATTTTGTGCATCAGGAAAATCTTTAATCGGAAAATCAGGTTGGGTCCAATTTGTAACCACTCTTTCTTCATAGCTGGTATCAACCACATAAATACCCTTGTTGATAAAGTCCGGCAAAATATCGCTCAAACGCGCACCGCCACGAGTAGTCAGTTTGATATCATGCATAACCGAGGTATAAGCCGGATTAACTTCATATTTAGTATACAAATCACCAGCATCAGGAACCGGCATTCCGGCACCTTTTGCTACAGCCCTAGTTGCATTAATAGCATTTTGGTCTCTTCCAGCCCCCAGAAGAGAATAATTACTGATGAATCTATCTGCCGCAATATACCCCATCATTGCTTCTGTCGCAGTAGGATATGGTCCAGAGCCTGTAGTATTATAATCTTCCAAAATCTCCTTATTATGCAAACGATGGTCTCTATTGGTCGCCAAATTAATAGAACCTTTTCTAATATAGACAGAACCATACGTTAAGGCATCACTATCAGCATATCTGTTATCATCCTTATTATTATCAACTGCCATAATCAATTCACCCTTGGTCAAAGAGTGCTCTAAATTACGTGTCGCCCTAATCTCAAACTTACCTTTGTCGATGAACAAAGCTGCCGGATTGGCCGAATTAGAAGCATTGTTCCTAGCCCCTGGAAATTGCATATCATGGTCATAGACCGCAATACCTCCGGCAAATCTGGTCGTAACCTTACCATATTCACCAGCACCGGGATCACCATATTCATCCGGTTTGATATTCAATACAGAACGCGTCTTAAGATCTCCAACTGGTCCGAGAACTTGACTTCTAGCGTTAGAAGCAATAGTATTTACTCCCAAAGAATCACTATTATAAACAATCTTACCGACATCAAATTGCATTCCTTCAATCATATATTGAGCTTTATTCACCTGGTTAGGTGCTGGGCTTCCTAAAGCATAAAACCTGTCTACATCCGTTTCTACAGTAGCTCCCCCATGAGGATTATTATAAACTTGTAACATCGTATCTTGGATAGAAACAGGCATATCATCAACAAAATTCCAAAGTTGTCCCGAATCATCAAACGTCGACAAATAAATACCTTTTTCTGCCCCCATACGGATTTCACCATATTGCGGCTCTGAATTAGTTTTTGCGAAGTAGAATTTATCAAATATACTGGTATTTCCGGCAATCAAATCAATACCGCCACCTACATTACTGGCATTAACCGTAAATCCCGGATGTTGTGAGTCGGAAGAAGCATATACCAAAGAATCTGCTGCACTATGCCCTTGTCCATATAAACTAAACCTTGACTCACCAGCTTGAGTTTTTTCTGTCAACATAAAGAAATCACCATCAGGAGACAATACGCCAGCCCCCCTGAAGTCCTATTACTGCCCCTGCACGGAATTTACCTGCATTAGCTTCATAAGCACTAACGTTACCGCCTTGGATAGTATCATTAACATACATACTACCGCTGACAGTCACTCTATAATCTTCACCACTATTTTCAACTATTGTAGTATTTACATTTCCATTACCCATAGTAGTTTGATATAAGCGTGCCGGCCCCCCATGTTGTTGAACGGCAGTGCCTCCTACGCCAATAGTAACATAACCTTCATTACCGGTTTTATCAACCAACAAAGTCTTGTCCATCGCTTCAAGTTTATCTTGGTCAATATATAAATTCTCTATGCCATCATTCTTCTTATATCTCAGAGCAATACCACTTGCACCACCATGAGACACCTGAAATATCATTGCCTGTGTGCTAGGATTACCATATTGCAATTCATCCACACCGAGTTTGAAAAACGCCAGAGTATTAGAAGCATATTTCATTTCCATCTTTGGCAAATTATTCATAGTAGGATCTTTTTCAACCGAAAACCTTCGATCTATCGCTTGCAACCTACCCTGAACATTGGCACCGCCTCCATTGGTGATATACAAAGCATTATCAAGCGCATCACCATACTGATCATTTGCAAGACCACTTTCACCGGCTGTATGGGTTTTATCTGTCTCATTACCGCTTCCAACCATTCTATTTACATCAGGCGACATCACAATTTGGTTGACCATACGAATATTGCGGGTAGTGGTATCTCTCGTTCCCAAAAACAGGTCAGTAGTCATCGCGTTCAGTGCTTGGTCATCATCATCCGGCATATCCACTCTATAAAGCACGTTTTCATTCGTAAGCCCTTGCGAAGAAATTGGTTGCAAAGAAGAAACCACCAACGTATTCGGCTGTAACATCGGTATATCACCCTCAACCGGTGCAATATCAGAATGCCCGATATTCCAAATTCCTTGTGTGCCCTGAACTGTCCAACCACTTCCATTAGGATCCTTATCTGCAACAGCACCATTGCTTCCGACCATGCTGGCAATACGCATTGCACGAGTGTTGTCAACCGAACTATGTTTCGGATCAGCAAACAAAAATCCAGTCAAAGTCTCTACAATCGGCTCTTTATTGGCATCTAATTGCCGTTTCAGACGAACCATAATTTTATAGTTTTCATTTAAATGATTATGAAATTTATTAGAAAAAAGCTTGGTTTCACGCATTTCCTGATTATCAATCATCATACCATATGGCAGATAATTTCTCAGCACATTAACATCAACCACCACCGGTTTTGGATTTTCGTCATCAGGCACATTTCCGGTCAACGTAAAAACGCTAAAATCACCGCCAAACACATCAGGATCACCGCGCGTGATTGCGGCAAAATTATCCTTCAAATAGGCATCCATCGCCGTGGCAATTGCCCTCAATTGGCTGGAGGCATTAATATCTTGCAGCTCGGTCGTGCGCTCCGCCGCCTTTTTATACAAAACAGGGGTAACCATAGAAACCAAACCCAACATTGCCAATGCTTCCACCAGCAATGTTCCTGTTTCGTTAATTTTTTTCAATATATTAGTCATTGTAGCCTCCTATTGAATTTTGGTGATATAAACCAAACAATAATTTCCGTTACCGCTGCACATCCCATTATCTTTACCAAAATCTCTATTATTACCGATTATATATTCCGGAAGAGAATAATATGGTCTTGTGCCTTGAGAAACCACGCCTTTGCGAGTATTAAAAGTGTTATACTCATCATTTTCACCCATATAAGGATTATCAGCCCTATCAACCGAATAGCCGAGTCCGTCAACATAACCCAGCTTGTCTCTCATAGAATCCAAAATTTCGGCTCTCGGCAAACCGGTGCGATTATCCTGCCATTTTCTGGCAATCGGGCCATAGGTGATGATATAATTAAAATCGTTACCCTTACACTCTGGAACAGAGGAATATCCGTCTTCATCGAGACAATAAAGATAAGAAGAAAAATTTCCCCGATTAAAACCAAACGGGAGATATGTTTCTTCAAGCTTGTTATAATCAACCTCGCCATCTATCATATCGTTATAAGTAAAATATTTCATAACTGCGCGGTGCAGAACATACAGCTGCGTAACCTCGGCTTCGGCCTGTCTATCAAGATACAATTCCTTAATATCAGGACGTAGCGAACTGCTCAACGCCGCCAGCGCAGAAAGGAAAATTGCTATTACAACCCATAAATACATACGATACTCCTACACTAAAACATATTGTCAGAATACCACAAAACTATAATAAATAAAAGTGTATAATGAGCCTAAAACCAAAAATTAATATTTCTGTAACATTTCATTAATATTTTTGTAACAAACCTTTTTCGAAAATCTGTAATTTTTAAAACATTGTCATCCCTCCAAACCATCACAAAAAAAACCTGTCATC
Source organism: Alphaproteobacteria bacterium (assembly GCA_017961285.1). GTDB lineage: Bacteria > Pseudomonadota > Alphaproteobacteria > RF32 > CAG-239 > JAFUYI01. The sequence continues at coordinate 61,374 of JAGCXO010000018.1, forward strand.
CCTCCAAACCGTCATAAAAAAAACCTGTCATCCCTCGATTTTGCTTGCAAAAACAGTATCAAAGTCATCCCTATTTTTTCGCCCTGCGAAAAAATTCAAGGGATCTACGAATTTATTCAACTGTCATCCCTCGATTTTGCTTGCAAAATCGTCAAGGGATCTACCGATTAGTTTTTTCATCGTCATCCCTTGCTCGGCGCCCAAGCGTCCGTGTATCAAGGGATCCAAACTTCAGTGCTTTAGCACTGCTTCCTTATATAAAAACTCAAAGCCCCCTTGCCCCAAAAATAAACAAAGGAAAACGCCCTCTCATCTCACGATGAAAGGGCGTTGTTTTTTTAGAGGCTAAGCCCTCATTCTATCGAGCCAAGCTTGAACCTTCTCTTCCGAGAGGTCAAAGTCTCCTTTGACTCCATTCGGAAGATAAAAGCTCTCCTCAATGTCATAGAGCCTCTTTATGTCGAGGTCTCTGATGTCATCGAGTTTTACTTGGCCCGTGAAAAGAGCCGCCTCAAGCCATCTCCGCTTGTGCACCCCAACATATTGCCCCTTTCCGAGCACCTTTACGCACTCTTCAGGGGTTTTTCCGGAATTGATAGCTTTTGCAAATGCGGATTTTGCAAATCCACCGTTTCCGGTGGAGTAAGCTATCATGCAACATGCAATGTACTGTTCCGGCGTGCGGAGTTTTATAGTATCCAAAAGCCGGTAAACTCCTTTTAAGTATTCACGCATTTCGGCTTTCGCCTCATCGCGTGAAATCCTTGTGCCGGGGGTTACTTTGTGCCCGCGGACACGGCTTTGACCGTATCCGACGAGCCAATTTCCGCATTTATAGGCTTCGCCCTTAAAGGACTCAACGCTACAAATGCAGTCAACGATATCATCTTCATCTGCAAAGCAGATGGAAACGATATCAGATTTTACCACTTTCGTGGTAACTGTCGTGGTAGCGGTCGTTGCCGGTGCCGTCGCTGTTGCAGAAGCTTCGGCCTTAGCAGGCGAAACTACCACCGTTGCCGTCGCAGAAGCTGCGGTCGGTGTTGTAACCACTGCGGTCAGCTCCGTCGCTGTTTCCCCGTTTTTTTCTTGCGCAGGAGAGGATAAAATCCCACGGCAACAGTATATCACTGTGATAACTGCTGCAATGAAAAAAAGCTTTTTCATATTAATAATTTATATTTAATTCGTTGAGGATTGCATTATACCACTTTTTAGCCCCCATGTCAAGGAGTCGTCATCATAACAATTAGTTGAAATTATGTCATTTTATCATTTATTCACAACTAAAAATATTTTTTAATTGTTTTTTAAACTAAATGTTTTAATATGCCCTCTTATAATGAGAGGAAAACCATGATAAACAAGCGATATATGCAAGACCTAAACGCCATGATGTTGCTTTTGGCCGTTGACAAATATCAAAGCAAACGCAAAGTTGCCGAATATACCAACACCTCCATTGACACGGTCAACAAATATCTTCGCAATTTGGAACACAATCTCGGTTCTCAACTCTTGATAAACAACACCACCGGTTGCCACCTCACCAAACGCGGCCGCCAAATTGTCGAAAAACTGTATGACGTTGCCGACATTTTAGAACAAATTTACACCCAACGCGTTGAAAACAACAAATTTAAGGGCAACGTATCCATAGCCATTCCAAGTTTTGCCTATGCGCTTTTTCACACCGGCTCAGAACTCGATTTTTGGGAAAAATATCCCGAAATAAAAATAACTGTGCTCACCAATCTATCCTCAGCCAACAACAGCGATATCGCCGCAGATTTGCTCTTGTCTTTCAGCTTTGAGGGCAAGTGGAGCCAAAACTATTCCCTGCTTTCCAAAAAAGAAATGAAAATGAATATGTTTGCCTCCCCAAAATATGTCAAAAAATACGGATTACCGCAAAACACATCCGATTTATTAAAAAATCACCATCTTATTGATTATGAAGAAAGTTCCTGTCTGCCGCCGGAATGGAAAAATTTGGCCAATCAGGCAAAGCACTGCGTTTTTGTTTCAAACTCTATGTATGCGGTTAGAAAAGCCGTAGAAAACGGCTGGGGAATTGGCTTTTTGCCCAACGACGAAGATACAGGACTTATATCTCTCGACAATTTCAACTTTGACAGCAAAATAACTTTCTATCTCTTGGTTAATGAAAAAGCCAAAAATATGCCCAGAGTCAAAGCCGCCGCAACTTATTATAAAAACTATCTTGAAATGTTGGCTTGATATTTACTAAAAAACACTTGCATATTTAAGCATTTAATTTTAATAGATGTATTCATCAGATATATCTGCGGATGAGTGGCGGAGTGGCTGAACGCGCGCGATTCGAAATCGTGTTTACGGTAACACCGTAACGGGGGTTCAAATCCCTCCTCATCCGCCATCTTCCACACTCCGCATTTGTGCGGTTTTTTCTATAAAACTATTTCTCTTCTTTCAGCATTTTTGCAACAGTAATATAGTCAAATTTTCCACTACCCAAAACCGGAATATCCTTAATAAACACAATCTTCTTCGGCATCCACAATTCGCTCAACCCCTTTTGTTTGCAGTGTTTCTTAATATCCTCAAGCTTAGCATCGGGATTATTACATACCAGCACCAATTGCTCGCCTTTTTTCTCATCAAACAACGCCAAAACTCCAAGCAAAGTTTGCGGATAAATTTCCGCCACCGTTTGCTCAACCGCCGTCAGCGAAACCATTTCTCCGCCGACTTTTGCAAACCTCTTGGCTCTGCCCTGAATAGTAACAAATCCCTCACTATCAACTGTTACAATATCGCCTGTATCATACCAACCGTCAGACAAAGGCTGTAAAACTCCGGCTTTCTCTGCTGTCATATAACCCTGCATAATATTATCTCCCTTCACCGACAATCGTCCGCCTTCATCGATTCCCTCAACCGGCACAAGCTTATATTTTATGTCCGGCAAAAGCCTGCCGACAGTTCCTTCTTTATAATGCATCGGTGTATTAATACTCAAAACCGGAGCAGTTTCTGTTGCTCCATATCCTTCCAAAATTCTTACCCCGAATTTTTTCATCCAAAGATCTGCCGTCGACAACTTAAGTTTTTCGCCGCCGATAACCGCATATTTAAGCGCAAAAAAGTCATATGGATTCGCCATCTTTCCATATCCGGCAAAAAACGTATCTGTGCCAAAAATCACCGTCGCCGCCGTATCATAACAAAGCTCCGGCACAATTCGATAATGTAAAGGCGAAGGATATAAAAACACCTTAACTCCGAACAACAAGGGCAACAAAGTTCCAACACTCAAACCGAAAGAGTGAAACATCGGCAAGGCATTAAAAACAACATCACTCGCCCCAAAAGGTATTACACTTGCAATTTGGTATCGATTCGCCTGCAAATTGCGATGCGACAACAACACCGCTTTCGGTGTTCCTTCCGAACCGGAGGTAAAAAGCACGACTGCAGTTTTATCAGCTTTTTTCTGCGGCATTTTTTTGAGATAATAATTTTTCAAACCGCACAACTTATCTTTCAAGCGCAAATCTTTCGCCAAATCCTCCAAATAAATCAATTTTATGCCCGATTCTTGAATTACCTTTTCCAATTTTTCCAATTTTGCTTTTTCAATAAAATCATGCGAAGAAATAACTGTTTTGATTTCAACACTTTTCAGTGCCGCAACAAAAGGAGAAACACCCAAAGTAAAATTCAACATCGCCGGCACTTTATCTATTGCCTGCAAAGCAAAAAAACTTACCAAATTTGCCAATACATTCGGCAACATCAATCCGATTCGTTCTTCCTGCTCCAGCACTCTGCCGAAATATGAGCCCAAAACATAGCTTTTTATAGTAAAAGACTTAAAACTTTGTGGCTTGCGGTTTATGTCTTCTGCAATAATATGCTTTTTTCCCAAAACAGCCGCCATATCCGACAGCGATTTAAAAATATTCTCATTTATCGCCGAGGTCTGATAAATCATATGCGCCATAATATCATACAGCTTTTGCGAAACTGCTTTTCTATATTCTCTGCGCGAAACATTTTCATCGACCGAAAAACGCTCCGGTGGCAAAATATTCAAACTGATTTTTGGGAAGAAACTGGTATGAATTTTCTTCTTGAGATAAGAAAATTTTGAATATTGCGCGCCATCAATACGCACCGGTAAAATTTTTGCTCCCGACTTTTGCGCAATAATTCCTGCTCCCTCATAAATTTTCATCATTGAACCCGTAACAGTAATTCTCCCCACCGGAAAAATCATAATTTTTTTATCTTTTTTCAATTCCACACTCAAACTTCTGAGTGAAAGCGGATTCCGTGAATCTATCGGATAAAAATCGGCCAACAGTCTCACTACCGGCATAAACCATTTATGGGCCCATTCTGTATTGACCGCAAAAGTTATTCTCTCGGGCATAAAAGCCGCAATCAAAACACCATCAAGCAACGATACATGGTTGGCCACAATCAAAACTCTTTTTCCTGCCTTCTTAAAATTGCTCAATCCCTTAACTTTGCTCGAAAATAAAAAGTATAATATTCCCTGCAATATTGAACGTGTCAAAGCATCAGGCAACAAAGAACAAACGGCAAAAGCCACCACTGCACTCATTATTGCCATAACCAAAAACAAATTCGGCAACCCGAAACCGAGCGACAAAAATACCGCCGCAAAAATCGCTATCAGCGCCATCCCAAAAGCATTCATAATATTATTGCCGGCAATAACCGAAGCCACATAAGCTTTCGGCGCATAGTGCTGCATCATTGCATTCAAAGGAATAATGTATATTCCGCCGAAAAATGCCAACATAAACAAACTTAAAGACAAACCCAACGCATGCGGAGCACTAAAAAATGCCCCAAAACCTATTTGTGTCTCAGGCGTTTGATAATTGTTGCAATAGAAATAAAGCAAGAACAAACAAAATGCCATACCGACTGCACCCAATGGCACATAAGTCGCCTGAATAAATCCTTTCAAAATTTTATTACATACATAAGAACCTGCGGCCACACCCAATGAAAATAACACCAAAAACCACGTAATTACCCCTTCGGTAGAGTTTATAATCTGGGCACAAAGCGGATATACCTGCACCGCCACCAATGCCCCGATAACCCAAAACCATGTCGCTCCTAACACACATTTAAATAATAGCGGATTCTTATGCAAAAAGGCCAAATTCTGCACCGTCGTCCTGAAAATATTTTTACCGATTTTCAAATTGCTTCGCGGAGCCTTTGCCAAAGGTATAAAATATGCCGAAACACAGCCGCAAAGAGCACAACTTATCAACACCACAATACTGACATTTATCGGCAATAAAGTTCCCAAAATAAGTCCCAATAAAATTGCCAAATATGTTGTGCTTTCAATATATGCATTACCGGCAATCAGCTCTTTTGTTTCCAAATGTTGCGGCAAAAGCGAATATTTTACCGGTCCGAAAAATGCCGATTGCGATCCCATCAGTGTCAAAACCACAATCAAAATCCACAAACTTTGATAATACCACGCCAATGCCACACCGAGCATAAGCAAAACTTCCATAATCTTTAGCACACGCGCAATTTTATTACGTGGATATTTATCTGCAACCTCTCCTGCCGTAGCCGAAAAAATAAAAAACGGCAAAATAAATAACCCGGCAATAACATTAGAAAGCACTGCCGATTGCGCCGACATTTTCAGCGCTACCAATGTAAGCAAGGCATTTTTGAACAAATTATCATTAAAAGCACCCAAAAACTGAGTAAGCAACAACGGCAAAAATCTTCTGGTCTTAAGTAGGTTCATAGTCATATCCTCAACAGTTATCAATACAAAAAAATAAAACATTATAAAATTTGACTGTCAAGCAACAAAAAAAGGACAAGTCAAAAGACTTGTCCTCATAAAATTCATAAACCTGTTCAAATAAGCACTATTTCGCAAGCAATCCGTTCAAAACAGCTGTTGCTAAACTAACCGTTGCCGGTGTCTCTTCAATGCCGGCGATTCTCTTTGCACAAGTTGCAGATATTGTTTTTGCAACAGAAGTAACAGTCCCGTTTGTAAGAGTGCCGTTCAACAAAGCAACTTGTCCCTCAGACATCATACAAGATTTCAATTCCGATGTTTTGCCACCCGTAAAATCTCCAAAAGAAGATCCTCCGGCACAAGAAGCCGTCAACAACGAAACCACTGCTACCGCTAAAAATTTTTTATTCATATTCAGTCTCCTTAAAATTTAAAATTAAAATCTCTATCTTCTGTCGCCCATAAGTCTCAATAATGCCATAAACAAATTGATAAAGTCCAAATAAAGCGACAATGCACCGACAATAACCTTTCTTCCTCTGATATCGGAATCATCATAAGACATATAAATTTCTCTGATTTTTTGAGTATCATAAGCCGTCAATCCGACAAATATAACCACCGCTAACATTGACAAGGCATAATCAAACGCCGAACTCTGCATGAAAATATTGACAATCATGGCAATAATCAATCCCCAGAGTCCCATTCTCAAAAACGAACCGACAGAAGTTAAATCACGCTTGGTTGTGTACCCATACAAACTCATACCGCCGAAAGTACCGGCCGTAATCAGAAAAACTCTTGCCATACTTGCACCGGTATAAACCAAAAATATCGGAGCCAAAGAAACTCCCATCAAAGCCGAATAAGCAATAAACACTCCGCGCACCTGGCTCAGCGTTCCTCTTGAAACAACCCAACCAAAACCGAACACCACAATCAATGGCGCAAACAAAAACAACCAGCCTAAAACAGACATTCCGCCCTGCGCACTAAACATCAAGTTTATCAACGAAGTATTTGCTACAACAAAAGCACTCAAAGCCGTAACAACCAAGCCTCCGGCCATATGATTATAAACACCAATAAAGTAGTCTTTTAACCCTTGGTCAATTTCAACTTTTTCAACTGCGGA
>JAGCXO010000019.1 GCA_017961285.1 Alphaproteobacteria bacterium
ATCAAGGGATCTAAACTTCAGTGCGTTAGCACTGCTTCTTTATTTTCCTAACTCGAAGATGCTCTGACCTCGCATCTTCAATGCTCGGAGGCATGACAATCTTCTTAGTGTCATCCATCGATTTTGCTTGCAAAATCGTCAAGGGATCTACGAAGTAGTTTTGTATCGTCATCCCTTGCTCGGCGCGAAAGCGTCCGTGCATCAAGGGATCTAAACTTCAGTGCGTTAGCACTGCTTCTTTATTTTCCTAACTCGAAGATGCTCTGACCTCGCATCTTCAATGCTCGGAGGCATGACAATCTTCTTAGTGTCATCCATCAATTTTGCTTGCAAAATCGTCAAGGGATCTACGAATTAGCATTAAAATTTTTCACAAAAAAAAGCGGTTTTATTTCTAAAACCGCATAAAACTCACTTGATTTTTAGTGAATAGAAGGATGTTGCACGTTTTCTCCTTTGGCCGGATATTTTCCTTCTGACAAAATACGCTTTGCCAAACAACGAAACCCCGCCTCTGTCAAAAACAAAGCAGTGTCTGTGGTATTTTCCAAATCATACCGCCGACAAACATCAACAGCCCACTTAACTTTTTGCCAATGATCTGGCAACAAAATAAGCATCGAGAGATCATCATCTTCCCTCCTCAAATTGCGAGGACTTTGCAAATCTAGTTCTTCAAAATTTTCCTTAAGCTCTTCTACAAGCTTATCAATCAATTCTTTTTTCATACAATAATTTTTTAAAAGTATATTCGTGAGGCACACTTCTAGCAAAACAAATTCATTTTGTCTAGTGTTTTTTTAAAAAACTTGAAACAACCTCATCAACATTCACAAATTTGGGCTGCCAACCGAGTACCTGTTTAGCCCTATCAGCCTTTGCATACAAAATTGCCGGATCCCCAGGTCTTCTTGGAGCATATTCAACAGGCAACTTTCTGCCCAAAAACTTCTCTGCCGCAGCCACAATCTCTTTAACACTCACTCCTTTTCCGGTTCCAAGGTTCAAAGTCATCGAGTCGTGCCCATCAAGTAAAGCTTCCAAAGCCAAAACATGCGCTGTTGCCAAATCATTAACATGAATATAGTCACGCAGACAAGTTCCATCCGGCGTATCATAGTCGGTTCCAAAAACTTGCAAGCACTTTCTCTTTCCGTCAGCAACTTCGGCAATTATTGGCAACAAATTCTGCGGATTTTGCTCTCTGCCCTTCACTCTTCCGTCCGGATCATATCCTGCCGCATTAAAATATCTCAATGCCGCATACTTAATGCCTTTGAGCTTGTCATACCACTCAAGCAAACGTTCGGTCTCAAGCTTGGTAAAACCATAAAAATTTATCGGATTCAGCGGATGCTTTTCATCAACCGGCACATATTGCGGAATACCATAAACCGCCGCCGAAGAAGAAAAAATAATATTTTTAATCCCTTTGGCACACATTGTATTCAAAACATTAACCGCCCCGACAAGATTGTTCCTTGCATACAATTCCGGATTAAGCATCGATTCGCCAACCGCCTTTTTGCCGGCAAAAAATATCACCGCATCAACACCATCCATAGCTTTTTCAAGTGCACTCACATCCAAAATATCTGCATTTATAAACTCTGCCTTATCAAACAAATTCTCCTTCTGTCCGGTTGACATATTGTCATAAACAAGCACCTTATATTGTTTCTTCAGCAACTCACTTACAACATGCGCCCCAATATAACCGGCGCCCCCCAAAACCAATATCTTTTTATTTTCCATTTCTCTGTCTCCCTCTTATTTTAATATAGGTTGATTATATATTTCCAAAATTTTAAAACAACCAACTATAACAATATTTCCCAAAAAAAACTTGCCAACAACGCCAAAAGACTTTATATTCAGCGATAACTCAAACAGAATAAGTATAAAATATGGAAAAAGAACTTTATTTATTCATACTTTGGCAAAAAGCTCGTTTTATGGAAAAAAACATCATAAACGACATCAAAAAAAAATTTGAAATTTTCCAAAGTTACGAGGTTACATGGACGCCCGAGTTGTTTGCCAGCAATTTGGCACATTTCTATGGTAAAAAACTTCCTAAAGGTTGCAAAAAAGAAAAAGAAGTCGGCTATGGACCTTTTTTGCTTCTTTTCGTATATGACAACAACCCATCATATAATAAAAACAAACACAATCTCAATATTATCACCGCAAAACACAAATATCGCCAACTCCTTGGCGCAAACTTGGTTCATGCCAGCGACAATCCTGAAGAAACATTAGAAAACACCCTGTTTTTGTTTGGCAAAAACCTCAAAGACATAGAAAAAGAAATCCAACAATCTTCTCCTATTACTTATAATAAAGACATCAAAGGTGTTTGCTCTTGGAGCAACATTGAAGAAGCTTTGGATATCGCAAAAAAAATTCCTTTCACTCGTATTACGCCCTATAAAAGGTCATACCTCATCCACACGCGCCATGCCGATTTGGTTCGCCGACTTTTGAACGCTCGCAGCCATTTCAAAATCCCCGGCAGACATAAATATTTTATCAAAATAAACAAAACCAAATTTCCGATTTATATTCGCAAAGTCAGCTGACATCCTCATCATCTTCAGCAAACAAAATTCTTATCAATTCATGCCTGAAAATCCACAGATTGATTGCCCCTAAAACCACCATTATTGAGGCAAACAAATATAAAATATAATACCAACTCAACTCTTCGGCATTCATCATCACCTCTTGATGGCTAAAACGCAAAAAACTCAGCGCCGCCGCACTGACTGCAAAGGCAAGCATAAAAGCCCCAAGCCAAATCTTTCGCAAAATTTCTTTTTTCAATAACAAAACCGTTACCACATATATCACAAGCAAACCGACAAACAAATATATTTCCATTTCAAACCTTTCACTTATATTTTTCCATTCAAGGTCTTTTTCATTTATTGTCCCCCCTATTTTTTTTGCTCTGCAAAAAAATTCAAGGTGGCTTCGAATTAACATCAAAGTCATCCCTCCAAAAACGCCAGTTTTTGGTCAAGGGATCTACGAATTAGTCAACAAAACTCGAAGAGCGCTTGACCTCGAATATTCTATTCTCGAGCATCAAATTAGTTCCTATTAAAAATATAATCACCGGCAAAAATATTTCACCTCTGCCGACAAAAAAAGACTGCTATCGTTTTACCGATAACAGTCCTTATTTTTTCTCAAGGATTTTCTATCTTGGCCAATCATTACGCAAGATTTTCAGCCCCCAATTCTCTTCCCCCGTTATCCAGCAATAGGTCGTATATAACGGCCCGAGATACAAACCCAGCCTCCAATCAATTCCCCCGAAAACAAAGAGGAAATTGAGGTGAAGCTTTAGCAAAATCATGCCCAAGAGCCATGCTAAAAAACAGGCCTCAAAGGCATTAATAATATATGCCATGATTGTGCCTCCAAGCCCTCCGTAGAAGGAGAAATATTTCTCGGAAATAATCCTCAATACGCCAATCACCAACCCTATTGCTACAACAATGAGGGTAACCGTGAATATAAAATTTGCTATCATATGCAAAGCCGTTTTTTACGAGGAGTGTCCATTTGCACGCGGCGCCTCGTTTTTTTATATTAATTTACTACAATAATAATCTATTTGAGATTTCCTTATACCACATTTTTTGTCTAAATGCAATATCATTTAAACGACCTTATTATAAAAAAATATCAAAAACACTCAAACGGCAAGTTTTTGCTATGCCGTCAGTTGCCGCTTTTTTCTTCGCAAAAACAATCTCAACAAAAAATAGTAAGGAAAAAACAAATACGACTTCAAAACGATAAAATTCTTGGTAGCCAAACAAAATTTTATATAATCTTCCCAATTTATAACTTTTGAACTTGTCAAATTATTACTTTCATACCAACGCTTTGCCTTCTCGGCAAATTTTTCTTTTGTGATCTTATTGCACTTGTAATAATATGCACAAATCCTCGAAATAGCGAATTTATAATAATAATTTTTTATTTCATCCCACATATAGTTATCCTTAAAAAATTTTTCTGCCTCAATGATATAATTAAATATATCCAAAAATTTATCAGTATCCCCGGATTTTTCCGTCGTTTGCCCATCACGATTTTTGCGATAAAAATAATAAGCTACATTCTTAAAACAGATTTTTTTTGCCAAAGAAATGCATTTTATATGCACTATAGTATCTTCAAAATAGCATCCTTCAAGAAATTCAATATTATTATCCGTCAAAAAATCTTTCTTATATAGCTTCAACACCGGCTCAACTTTTTCAAATATAAACTGCGGATTGCAACGATAATCATAAGTTCCGCCCTTATTTCTATCAACTTTATAAAATTGTTTTCTGGAAACAGTTTCGACTTCTTTTGTTTTATCGTCATAACCGACCAACAAATACTGACATATCTCAGATTGTGTCCTCTCAATTTGATCATATAAATTTTCCAAAGTTTCCTGCTTGATAAAATCATCAGAATCCAAGAAAAACACATATTTTCCTTTGGCATTTTTAAGCCCGTAATTTCTCGCCGCACCTTGTTTCTTATGTTGTTGATTTAATATCCTCAATCTTTTATCTTTCGCCGCATATTCACGCAAAATATCCAACGACTTATCTGTTGAACCATCATCAACACAAATAATCTCAATATCTTGCAATGTCTGATACACCACACTGTCCAAACATTCGCGCAAATAAAGTTCCGTATTATACACCGGAATAATAACCGACACCTTCGGCCCGCCATCAACACCTAAATATAAATCATTATACAATCTCGGCGACAGATATTTTTTTGCTACACCTTGCAGCACTTCAATTTGATTATTCGTCTCCCAATGCAACGTGCTGGACAAAGCATATCTGAGTTTTGAATAATATTTATCATATATATTAAACCGCTTAAAATTTTGTTCCAATGCGGCCACGGCGGCAACCCACGATTCATTTTTACCGAACCTCTTTGAAGATATTTGTGTCCCCGTATTCCAGCGATAATGCACACAATCCCTATCTATTGCGCTTATTTTGTTCGCCAACGCAACTGCCGTTACAATGCAGGTAAAATCATTACACGATTTAAGTTTTTCAAAAGCCAAATTATATTCTGTAAACAAACTGTGCTTAATTAATTTTGACCAAGGCGTCATCTGACAAGCCTTAAACAAATAATAAGGTATTTCCGCCGGCTCAAAAGGCGACCTTTTCAACAAATCTACATCAACTTTTTTGACTAATACATCCTCTCCCAAATTTTGATTATAGAGCCAATATCCGCAAACGACAACATCACTTCCATCCTCTTTGGCTTTTTTATACATCTCCTCATGCATATCAGGCTCAAAAAAATCGTCTGAATCAAGAAAACTTAAATACTCACCTCTTGCCACAGCCAAACCGGCATTACGGGCAACTCCGGCATATAAATTCTCTTGTTTCAAGACAGTAATTCTGTTATCCTTAGCGGCATATTCGAGCAATATATCCAACGACTTATCTGTTGAGCCGTCATCGACGCAAATAATCTCTATTTCTTTCAAATTTTGCTTGAGCACACTCTCCAAACATATGCGCAAATACAATTCGACATTATAAACCGGAATAATCACCGACACCTTCGGCTCATAATCAATTTTGTTCTGCACCACAACCTGCGCCGTTGTATCAGGAGTTCCCTCGGCATTTTTTACATTTATTATCTGATCAAAATCCTTCGTTGGGCATCCAGGCATTTTTGCCAGCTCGTTTTCCATAAGCATAGTCTCCTAGTCGTGTAGCCATCTAGCATAGGTAGACAATATAAACAAAAACACCAAATGTAAACATTTAAAATAAAAAAACCGGCGATATCTCTACCGCCGGCATTTTCTTTGTTTGTCGCAAAATACTATTCTGCAACTTCGACCTTATATTCAGCCATGTGTTCCAACAAGCTGCGTTTTTCGGCAACATTTTCTTGAGCCTTGTTCAACAAAGTCTCATAACGTTCCGGATTCATCTTGTTGACCACTTGGAAACGGGTTTCGTTGCCATAATACTCGGCCAAAGGTTTGCTCGGAGCTTTTGAATCTAGCATCAAAGGAGCCTTACCTAAAGCAATATTATTCGGATTATAGCGATACAAAGGCCAGCTTCCGCTTTCAACTGCAGCCTTTTGATGCTCCAAACCGTCATTCAAATTAAAGCCTTGTGCAATACAGTGGCAATAAGCAATAATCAATGACGGACCATCATAAGCCTCGGCCTCGTTCATTGCCTTAATCAACTGCATGTCGTTAGCACCGGCCGAAACCTGAGCCACATAAACATTACCGTAAGACATTGCAATCATACCCAAATCTTTCTTCGGCAAAGCCTTTCCTGCGGTAGCAAACTTAGCGCTTGCCCCCATTGGTGTAGCTTTAGACTGTTGACCGCCGGTATTGGAATATACACCTGTATCCATAACCAAAATATTGATATTTTTACCCGAAGCAATAGCGTGATCCAAACCGCCGAAGCCGATATCATAAGCCCAGCCGTCGCCGCCCAAAATCCATAAAGATTTCTTAATCAAATAGTCGGCAAGCTTATCCAAATGTTTAGCCTCTGCAGTATCAATTTTTGCCAAAGCGGCACGCAATTCTTTAACATTATCACGTTGAGCATCTATTTCTGCATCATTAGATTGCGGATTGCTCAAAATCTTATCGGCAACCGCACCGACTTTGTCTTTCAAACCTTCCAACAAAGATTTTGCAAAAGCGGTTTGCTGGTCGATAGAAAATCTCATACCCAAACCAAACTCGGCATTATCCTCAAACAAAGAGTTTGCCCAAGCCGGACCGTGACCTTTTTCGTCTTTAGTATAAGGAGTTGTCGGCAAGTTTCCGGAATAAATAGAAGAACAACCGGTAGCATTTGCAACAACCATTCTGTCGCCGAACAACTGTGTCAAAAGTTTGACATAAGGTGTTTCGCCGCAACCTGCACAAGCACCGGAGAACTCGAACAAAGGTTGAATCATTTGAGTTGTCTTCGGCATATTCTTAATAACCTCGGTACGTTTTACATAAGGCAAAGTCTCAAAGAATTTCCAGTTAGCGACTTCAGCCTCGATATGGTTTTCGATATGATCCATATTAAGAGCCTTTTTCTCTGGATTTTCTTTGTTCTTTGCCGGACAAGCAGAAGTACAAATACCGCAACCGGTGCAGTCTTCGGCCGAAATCTGCAAAATAAACTTCTTACCTGCAAATTCTTTGCCTTTATAATCGGCAGTTTTCAAAGTTGCCGGAGCATCTTTCAATTGTGCATCGTCAGCAACTTTCATTCTGATAACACCGTGCGGGCAAACCAATGAGCACTTGCCGCATTGAATACAAACATTCGGATCCCAAACAGGAATCTCTGTTGCAATACAACGTTTTTCATATTGAGTTGTTCCTGTCGGCCATGTTCCGTCCACAACTTCGGAGAAAGCAGAAACCGGAAGAGCATCACCTCTGTCGGCAATCAATTCTGCAGTCAATTTCTTTACAAACTCAGGAGCATTTGCCGGAACCGGAGCTTGGCGATTGAATGTAGAAGTAACATGATCAGGATATTTAACTTCGTGCAAATGAGCCAATGAAGCATCAACAGCGGCAAAGTTCTTTTGAACGATAGCATCACCTTTTTTGCTGTATGTTTTCTTGATTGCGTTTTTAATTTGCGCAATAGCTTCATCTTTCGGCAAAATATTAGAAATTGCAAAGAAGCAAGCCTGCATGATTGTGTTAATGCGTTGTCCCATACCCGTCTCACGCGCAACTTCAACCGCGTTAATTGTATAGAACTTCAATTTTTTGCTGATAATCTGCTCTTGAACTTCTTTCGGAAGATGATTCCAAACCTCATCAGCACTATAAGGAGCATTAAGCAAGAAAGTTGCACCGTCCTTGGCAATTTTCAAAATATCAACTTTGTTCATAAACGGAAATTGGTGACAAGCAACAAAATCAGCCTTATTGATTAAATAAGCCGACTTAATCGGATTGTCAGAAAAACGCAAGTGCGAAGTTGTCATAGAACCGGATTTGCGGCTGTCATAAACAAAATAGCCTTGACCATATTTTCCGGCATCTTCGGCAATAATCTTAATCGAGTTTTTATTTGCACCGACTGTTCCGTCTGCACCAAGACCGAAGAACACTGCTCTGACAACATCTTTGGGCTCGGTATCAATGCTGTCGTCAAACGGCAATGAAGTCTTGTTTACATCATCAATAATACCGACCGAGAAACTATTGATTGGAGAAGCGGCAAAACCGTTATCATAAACAGCCTTAACCATTCCCGGTGTAAATTCTTTTGAAGATAAACCATAGCGACCACCGACAACTTTTGGCATTGAGCTGATTTTGCCATTTGCAAAGGCTTGCGACAATGTTGCAACAACATCCAGATACAAAGGTTCACCGGTTGAGCCCGATTCTTTTGTTCTATCGAGAACAGAAACAACCTTAACACTTGCCGGCAATGCCTTCAAGAAAGATTCTTCTGGGAACGGACGATACAAATGAACTTTCATAACGCCCAATTTTGCGCCTTTAGCGTTCAAATAATCAATGGTTTCCTCAACAGTTTCTGCGCCCGAACCCATAATAACAATAACTTGCTCGGCATCTTTAGCACCGACATAATCAACCACATGATATTGACGGCCGGAAATTTTAGCAAACTTGTCCATTTCTTGCTGAACAATACCCTCAACTTTTTTATAATAAGGGTTAGAAGCCTCTCTGCCTTGGAAGAACACATCCGGATTTTGTGCAGTTCCGCGAACAACCGGAGCTTCGGGACGCAAAGCATTTTTGGCATTAAAAGTATAGTCAACGCCCTCAAGCATTGCTCTCAAATCATCATCAGAAAGCAATTTAATCTTTTTAATTTCGTGCGAAGTGCGAAAACCGTCAAAGAAGTGTAAAAACGGAACTCTTGCACGCAATGTAGAAGTTTGGGCAATAGCAGCCAAATCATGGGCTTCCTGTACAGAATTAGAAGCCAGCATTGCAAAACCTGTTTGACGGCACCCCATAACGTCGGTATGGTCACCAAAAATTGACAATGCGTGATAAGAAAGCGAACGAGCCGCAACATGCATAACAAAAGGTGATAACTCACCGGCAATTTTATACATATTCGGAATCATCAGCAACAAGCCTTGCGAAGCTGTAAAGGTTGTCGTCAAAGCACCGGCCTGAATAGAACCATGGCAGGCACCGGCGGCACCGGCTTCAGACTGCATTTCTTGAACCTCGGGAACAACACCCCAAATATTTTTTTGCTTTGCCGCAGACCATGCGTCAGCCCACTCACCCATCGGCGAAGACGGAGTAATCGGGTAGATAACGCAGACCTCATTCATACGATGTGCAACCGAAGCGGCCGCTTCGTTACCATCCATCATTTTCATTTTTACTTCTGACATTAATTATATCCTTATAAGTTTGTTAATTAACCACTAGAAAAAATTTTCTGCCCGCTATATACCACGCCACGATTCAAAAATCCACCAAAAAATAAAGTTTTTACGACATTTATTTGATACTCATAATTCATTTTTACAACAAATAACGTGGATAAGAAAACAATTTAAGTTGACTTATGATATTTTTTCTTGTATAAATTGCAAAAGAGACAACAAGAAAACCAAAGAAACGATAAAACCTCCTTTAATGGACTAAAGAAAAGTGAAAACCTTTTTGTCTATCAACGACATAAATAAATTAGGAGGATTACAATGTATAATCAAAATGAAAATCAAACAAATTATGAACCAGATTATTCTAAAATGACAATAAGAGAAGAAAACGTGCTAAAAACTTTGTCGGACGCGGAAATTGGCCAGGAGGAGAAAACTCTTGGGGCAACCATCGAGTTTGGCTACAACCTGCAGTAGGCACTAATACATATCAAAGAACTGGCTTTTCCATACATGGTGGCAAAACCCCTGGTTCAGCCGGATGTATTGATTTAACAAATGACATGGATAGATTTGCTAATGATTTTAAGAATTATAATAAAGATGTTAGAATCAGAGTAAAATATCCTAAAGATTGTTGGTAATAACAAACACCAGTTGACTACTGCAAGTAGTCAACTGGCATATCTTAGAGAACAAAAAATGCTAAAAACCAAAAACATAAACTTCACCTTTATAATCCCTTTATTCATAAGCATATTATACATAATCATTAAAATCACCGATGATATTAACCATTATATGCTGTGGGGTACAAATACATATTATGATACATTATCCAATAAAAATACATTTTTGTTTGCTTCGACAGCAGAAACACTTATACTTTTAGCAATGATAGTCTTCGCAACAATTTTCAAAAAAAAATTTCCAAAACTTTGTTATGCGTTGGTAATGTACATCCCCCTCTTTTTACTTTCTTGCATTTTAATAACATTTATAGAATAAGAGACTACAATGAAAAACAAATATTACACTGTTTTGCTTATAATCTTTGATATCATATACTATACTATAATCAAATATTCTGATTTTCTCACCCGAAAAGGCTTTGATATATATTTTTGGCTTTTCGGCAACAGCCCGATAGACATATACGAAAACATAATCAAAACTGCTACTCCTGTTTTTATAATATTAGGGCTTATCCTTTTACAGCGTTTTCCAAGACTAAGTTTTGCCTTTTTAGCTTTTATACCAATAAACGCAATATTTATGCTAATACAATCTATTCTGCATTTATAAATTATCACAAAATCCACCAAAAAATAAAGTTTTTACAACGAAAAGAACCAGCCAAATCTCCCCTATTTCTCTTGTTTTCCAAAAAATTTGACAAAACCCTCAAAATGTGGTATATTCAATATTGCTTAAAATTATGCTGTTTTATTATTAGTCTAAAAAATTTCTTAACTTGAATTCTGCTCAAAACGGGGAATAATAATGGCTTAAAATAAATATGCATTCTGGAGGGCACGAGTTTGGGTTTCCCAATTGGCTTCCTCGTATTTATTTTTTATTATTCACTTGTCTGCAGGAGCCGCGGGCGTAAAAATTTTTTATTATGTTCAAAAAAAATGAAAACGCATTCGACATCAATGCGACCCAAAAGATGTCCCGTCGCACCCGCAATCGCATCCTCTACGGCAATGCCCTCGGCATTCGCCTTAACGACGACGAGGAAAACCCAATCAAAAAAATTTTTGATTGGAGTTTGGTTGTTTTAGGAAGGACAGTCAATGTCCTCCTGATAACCAACCCACTCCTCTACTGGCTGTGGGTTCTCCTCTTCCCCGCGGGGATGGGAGACTTCCTCTCCGAGGGGAACTTCTGGCACACTAGTATTGGAGGTTTCATGAAAAAGCTGTCCATCCGGACGGCTGAAACAATCTTGCCAACCGGCAGGTTGTTTCAATTCATGGAAGCACTCACCCCAAGTGAGTGTTCCGAGAAAAATCAATTAAAGTATTTCAATTATCTCCGCCTTAACGGAGAAAATTGGAAGAAAAATGATTTTTCCTCCTCAGCCCAGAAAAAAATCTGGGCTGAATACCACTGCTACTCAGGAATAGCCGAGAGGATGCTGGAAGATGGCTATGGCTTGGACGACGATGAGAAATGTTCCTTGATTGAAGAGGGACGTTTCGACATCCTCGCCAAATACAGTGCCTACAAAACCCTCTCAATGAGGGTAATGAAAGCACTGTATGCCAGCAGGCAAACTGCCGGCAAAGAGCTGTTTTTCAGCCTCATCGCAAAGCATGGCGCTCAAGGATTCACACCGGAAATGGTGGCAGAACTTGATCGCCCCCGCCTCCGCGAGGCGCTCCGCGAGTTTTCCCAACTCACTATCGTGAGGAGAGAACAACAAAGAAGAGAAGATGGTTCCGCCATCTTCTTCAATCTCGCCAAAAGCGAGAAACTGTTCCTCCGCACGGAGAAAGAAATTTCTATTGAACAATATAACACCTTGCACTCTTTGTGCAAAAACCTCTCCAAAGAGGCTATTTTGTTCAAGTCAAACCCAAAGACAAACCCTGATTGGGTATCTTGGGTAGATCTCTTTCTCAAGTGGGAAGACCTGCGCTTCCCCGAATGGGAACTTCTCGTGCTCCAAAACCCGGAGCTCCGCGAGCTAGTTCTCAAAGGAGGAAGAAAAAATTAAGAAATTTTCAAAGAGCTTTTCCCCGCAAGGAGAAAGGCTCTTTTTTTTTATCAAATATCATCCCTTGCTCGGCTCATAAGCTTCCGTGCCCCAGTCATCCCTATTTTTTCGCCCCGCGAAAATAAAAAAACAGTCATCCCTCCAAACCGCAAGGTTTGGTCAAGGGATCTACGAATTAGTTTTTTTATCGTCACCCTCGATTTTGCTTAAAAAATAAGAAAGTTATCCCTATTTTTTCGCTTGCAAAATCATCAAGGGATCTACGAATTAGTAATAAAAAACTCGAAGATACCTTGACCTCGCATTTTTCAATGCTCGGAGGCATGACAAAAATACAATTTCAACCCTCAAAAGCAAATTTTTATTAAACTTTAATCTTTTTGCATTATTCTTTCTCTCAACAAAGGAGAAAAAATATGTTCAAAAAACTTTTCATTATCAGCGCAATCCTTGCCTGTGCAGCCTGCGCCGGCACCAACAGCAAAACCCCGCAAACCGACCGCGGACAACTCAACTCTTGTATGTTGAGCCGTGCCTATACCCTAAAATCCTCTGACGAGCTTTTCAAAAAAGACAAATGGACAACCTCGCGCGAAATTCTCAACTATTGCAAACGCAAGCTCAATTTTTATGACCCTTATGTTAGCGAGACCCAAAGCCTGAACATTGTCGCCAGCTATATCGAAACATTGAAATAGGCCTTTTCTATGGCAGAATATACCAACGACTATTTGCTTGATAAACAAATAAAAATTTTTCAGCCCGTTGACGGCTACCGCGCCTCCAGCGATGCTGTCTTGTTGTCTTCTGCCCTACAAAAAACCAAACCGAACGAAAAAATACTCGACCTCGGCTCCGGCACCGGTGCAATCTCTCTTTGTTTGGCGCACCGATTTCCCAAAAACGATATTACCGGACTTGAAATTCAGCCGAATTTGGTCGAACTCTCCAATATGAGCGCAAAAGCCAACGGTTTTTCCAATTTGCGTTTTATCCGTTGCGACCTCAAAAACACCGACACATCTTGGTTTGGCAAATATGACCATGTCATCACCAATCCGCCCTATTCCGCAAACGATATGCCCTCGCCCAACAAAAGCAAAGCCACAGCCCACAATTTTGCCGACTTCAATTTGAGCGAATGGCTGAAATTTGCCCTCAAATGCCTGCGCGCCCAAGGACATATATACATCATCAACCGCGCCGAAGCCATTGATGAAATTTTGAGTGTTTTGCATGGAACAACCGGTGCCATCACAATTGTCCCGCTCATTTCCAAAAAAGGCCAAAACGCAAAACGTGTATTGATTTGCGCCCGCAAAGGTGTTCATACCCCCAGCCGCATTTTACCGCCGCTCATAGTCCACAAACCCGACGGCGCATATACCGCCAAAGCGCAAAAAATTCTTCGTGACGGACAAAGTATATTTGCCTAATTTTGGCTGTAAAAAAGCATATTATTTTCGCCTTGCGCCTGCGCTCGTTGCAGAGCAATAATTGCTTTTTCTACCAACTCCTTTGCCTTGGTTTCTTCGCCGTCATAAAGGCTCACACCCGTACTCGTCAAAACACGCTCATTGGTTTTTAGAGGTGTTCTGAAAAGAGTCCTAAAACGCGCCAACTCCATTTCGACTTCTTCTATTGATTGCAAATTCGGCATCATCACCCAAAAAGTATATCTGATTCCGCGCGCAACGGTATAATTTGCCGGAAGATAAATTTTCATCCTTGCCGCCAACTCTCTGATAACCGTTTCCGGACTGTCAAAAAAGTTTATATTATCGACATTGACCGCCAGCACCGCAATTTTATTTTTCTTAAACCTGATATCTTTGTGGCTTTCATAATAAATTGCCGTCTGCAACCTGTCCTCAAACAAATAATAGCTCACCAGTCCGGTCATATCGTCATACATACACGAAGTTGCCGCATAATCCGGCTCTCTGAGTTCGTTAGAAATTCCTCCGCGCATAGCCTCCAACTTTGTTCCTTTAACCACTGTTTCCTCCGTTATTGCATTATATTGTTCTTAATTTTACGAATAGAGTTCAGTTCAATCTGCCTTACCCTTTCCTTGGATATGGCATAATATTTACTCAAGTCATCCAAAGTTATGGATTTTTCCATCATTCTGCGCTTAAACAAAATATCTTTTTCACGCGGGTTCAAACAACACAAAGCCTTATTAAACAGCTTTCGTCTTTGTGTCATAATTTCGCTGTGCAAAAAAATTTCTTCCTGATTTGGTTTTCCATCGGCAATAAAATCCAACAGTTCATTTCCGTTTTCGGAATCACTGTCCACAATAATATTCAGCGAGCCGTCATGCGATTTCAAGCGCATATTCATATCCGTAACATCTTGCACGCTCACATCTAAAGAATTGGCAATATTTTTCAGAACATCTTGCGACAACTCTCTGTCATCATTAAGATTGAGCCGATTTTTAACCTTGCGCAAATTGAAAAATAGCTTTTTCTGCGCCGCTGTTGTGCCGATTTTTACCAACGACCAAGAGTTCAGCACATATTTTTGCACCGAAGCCTTGATCCACCACAAAGCATAGGTTGAAAACCTGAAACCTTTGTTCGGATCAAATTTATCAATAGCATACAAAAGCCCGATATTGCCCTCCGAAATCATTTCCGACATCGGCAACCCGTAACCTTTGAATTTTGATACCACTTTCACCACCAAGCGCAAATGCGAAGTGATAAGTTTGTAAGAAAGCTTAACATCTCTTGTTCTTATGTATTCACTCGCCAGTTTATATTCTTCTTCCGGCGACAAAATTGGGAAACGGCGAATATTTTGCAGGTATTTTGAAAGGTTAATATCAGGTGAAAAGTCTTCAGTCTCAAAGGATATTTTATTATCCATAACACTCTAACTCCCCTTGAGGTTACAACTTAAGACGTCAGTAGGAGTTAGATTTTATTTTTTTTGACCTATTCAGCTAGATAAATTTTTCAAACCACAACGCTCAAAAATCTCGTTCATATCAGCGGGAATCTGCGCTTCAAATTGCAACCATTTCTTGCTTCGCGGATGCTCAAACCCGAGAGTTGCCGCATGCAAAGCCTGTCTTGGAAAATTATTGATAAAACTTTTTATCTCTGCATCGCACTTAATAGCCGTTTTTCCGGCTTTTTCATAAACCTTATCCCCGACAAGATTGCACCCGATTGAGGATAGGTGCACTCTGATTTGGTGTGTTCGACCTGTCTCCAGTTTGCACTTCACAAGACTTATTATTCCTCGATAAGAAGATATCGTTTCATAATGTGTAATTGCGGTTTTTCCGCCCTCTTTTACCAGTGCCATTTTTTTGCGGTCAAAACGACTGCGACCGATATTCCCCTCAATTGTCCCTTTAGGAGGATTCGGCATACCATACACCACAGCATAATAAGTCCTCTCAATGCTGTGTTTTACAAACTGCTCCGACAGCCCCTTGTGTGCCAAATCATTTTTTGCCACCACCAAAAGTCCGCTGGTATCCTTGTCAATTCTATGCACAATCCCCGGACGCTTAACTCCGCCGACACCGGAA
>JAGCXO010000020.1 GCA_017961285.1 Alphaproteobacteria bacterium
CATTCATTAACTCCGCAAAATTACATATCACATAAGCCTTTTTCTGTCTAGTAAGCTCTTTCGCGCACAATAGTTTCTTCAAAGGTACTTAACCAAAAATAAATATTTTTGGATTTAAAACATAAATATATTTCTTAAAACGAGTTAAAATTTAAATTATGTCAAGTATTACAAGGTTTTGAAACGGCGAACTCATACAACGGCGATATAGAAATAGCATCTATTGCGCTGAACTCACAAAATATGACGCCAAACGGTCTTTTTATTGCCCATACCGGAACAACCAATGACGGCAAAAAATATATTCCCGATGCCATTGCCAAAGGAGCAACGGTTGTTGTTTATGAGGGAGAATATGAAGTTTCGTCACAAAACGCGGTTTTTATAAAACTTTTAGGAAATATGCGCTTCAATATTTCTAAAATTGCCGCTAATTTCTACCCGCAAACTCCGAAATTGATTTCAGCGATTACCGGCACCAACGGCAAAACTTCTATTGCCGATTTCACCCGTCAGATGATGACTTTTTTGGGTTATCATTCCGCCAGTATAGGCACGATAGGTGTTGTATCTGATGTCATGGAAAATATGGAAACCTTGACCACCCCCGATAGCATAACCTTGCACCAAATTTTGAGCCGCCTTGCCGAGGCCGGAGTTGACTATGTTTCTATGGAAGCCTCATCTATAGGGATTGAGCAACGCCGCATGGACAACATAAAAATCAAATGCGCTGGTTTTACCAATCTCACTCAGGACCACCTTGATTATCACCTCAATATGCAAAATTATTTCAATGCCAAAAAATTATTGTTCTCCCGCCTTCTGGCATCAGATGGAACAGCAGTTTTGAACGCAGACATTGCGCAATTTGCAGAACTAAAATCCATTTGTGAACAAAGAAAAATCACTGTCTTGTCATATGGCAAAAACGGCCAGGAACTTAAGTTGCTGAACACAATTCCTCAACCTCAGGGGCAAATAATTACCGTTTCTGTCTTTGGCAAAGAACACACAATAAACCTGCCTTTGATCGGGCATTTTCAAGCCATGAACGTCCTATGTGCTTTAGGTATGGTTTGTGCGTTGAATAATGGTTTTGACGAGCGTTTATTAGAAATTTTACCCAAAATCAAAGGCGCTTGCGGAAGATTGGAGTATATGGGCAGTTTATCAAATGGCGCAACAGTTTATGTTGATTATGCGCATACTCCTGATGCTTTGGAAAATGTCTTGTATACAATGCGCCACCACTCTCAAAACAATCTCTGGGTGCTTTTCGGCTGCGGCGGCGATAGAGACAAATTAAAACGTCCGATAATGGGAGAAATAGCCGCCAATCTCGCAGACAAAATTGTTATAACCGACGACAATCCGCGTTCGGAAGATGCGGCACAAATACGCAAGGAAATAATCGCCAAATGCCCGCAGGCTGTCGAAATCGGCGACAGAATAAAAGCGATAGAATATGCAATCTCGCATTTGCAAAGCGGTGATATGTTGGTTTTGGCCGGCAAAGGTCATGAAACAGGGCAAAAAATCGGAGATACTACAATTCCGATGAATGATATAGCCGAAGCCAAACGCATATTATCAGCTCTATAAAACTTAATATAAAAATATAGGATTTTTTATGACAAATTACCGTTACACTGCTGTCTTTGCCACGATTTCAAACTCATTTTGTGATGCAGTTTTGGATTATGCTGTAAATCGTTTTAACGTTCACAAAGTGATGTTTTTGACAACCTGTATCGGCTTTTTAGGACAACTAATAATCGGCATGATAACAGGTATTTATTGCACAATGGCGGCAGTGCCTTATATTGCACTACATTCTCTGCTTATTCTTTTGGGATATGTTTGTTTTGTAAAGTCGTTGAAATATACCCCGATTGCATTGGTCGGGTTGGTGATGTCCAGTGATTTATTCCTGACTTTTATCATTGATTGCATTTTGGGCTATGTGCAACTATCGTTTTATTTTGTGTTTATGTTGGCATTATTCATTTTTGCAATTTTCATGTTTGCCGAAAATTCAAAACGCGATGTTTCAAACTCTTTCAAATCTGTCAAATTGATTGGAATTTTGTTTGTTTTTGGACAAGTTGTTTTTTATCTGACTGCGCCATATATCATCAAAGTTTCAGCGGCAAAAGGAGCAAACGAGATTGCCATAAATATCGGTTATTATCTCTTGGCAATACCATATTTCGGTTATTATGCCTTTTTGTGCGGAGATTGTAAAGCAAAGCAAAATGTAGCCTCACATTGGTGGAACGGATTTTATTTTTTGGCTGTCATCATCGGAATTTTGGAAGCATTATATTATGCGTTGGAAACTTTCAGTTTGATAAACGACGCTCCGACAATCGTTGTGGCTATTGAACAAATGCGCATATTCCTGCTGTTTTTACTGTCGGTTATTTTCAAAACAGATAAATTCACAAGTCAAAAACTGATTGCCCTAATTTTGGGTTTTGCCGCAGTAACAGGATTGTATTTGAACTAAAAATGAGCGATAGATCTTTTCCAAAATACGGCTGTCGGGCATTGGTAGTAGATGAAAAACACAGTTTGTCCGAAGTCCTTACGACATTGTGTGAAGTATATGGCAATTTATAACTTCCAAAAAAGTCAATTTTGTTTTCTTCCACAAAAAAAGGAGCCTGAAAGGCTCTGAACGTTGAAAAATTAGATATAATGAAAATATTGCCGACATTGAAGGCGGAGTTTAGATATAATATATGCTATCCACCACCGAGAACAATACCTTCCGGGCAAGGCACACTTGATACTTCAATGCATTGTGAATGCTGAGATATTTTTCTGATGTCCGGACTAAGTTTACACATTCCAAGCAACAAACAACATGAAATTATAAACAGTAATTTATTCCATTTATTAAGAGGGACAAGGATACAATATAAGCATGCAATATAAAAAAGTATACCTAGTATGCCAAATATAAAGGCTGACAAATTGTCTGGATAGTGATATCTCGCCATGGTCAAAATATCAATTAATGACATTGCAACAATAAGCATCGGAATTAATAGGATTATTCCTCGTCTTGTGCAGCCCAGTCCCCAATGAAATATTTTTTTAAATTTTATTTGCATTTACAACCCCTATGTTGACACTTATGATAATAAGTGTCAACACACGAAAAGTCAAATAATTTAAAAGATATCATCATAATCATCGGGATTAACATATGCTTTTGGACTGGTAGGACAAGCCTCTTCCAAGGATAAACCTTTTTTAGCCCCATTCCATCCCATGCTATTGGCATGCCAATCTTTTCGTAAATCGGATAAAGGATCTCCTTTAACAAATTGTCCCCACATTTCTCTGCCGGCACTCACTGTTTTTCCTACTATTTCACCCCATGGACCACGTTTTGCCGCTTCATAATTTGCTTTACAATGAAAGAAATTATCTCCCCCAATCCAATTTTGTTCATCTGTCATTGTTTTGTAGTTTCTCCACATATCATGAAAAGGTGCAACTATACCAGTATGTGTAATCCCAGGATAAGAATTATAATTTTGCATATAATTATTCAGTTTTTTAGCAGTTTCTTGCCCCCAATTTGGTGCAGTGTAAACCTCTTCAGGAATTAAATAATTATTCTGATTAAGCGAATTATTTACATTTTCCAAAGTATTACCGGCTTGTATTTGTGTCATATTCATTGTCGGATGATTTTGCGCATTCTGTCCGATATTTCCAACTCCAAAACCATAGTTATTCGCACTGTTTCCCCAAAAACTTGTGCCATATTGAGGATAGTTTTCTTCTGTAATACCTTGTTGCTGTAAATCATTAGCCAACTGTTGTTCTCTATTGGCACGCAAAGTTTGATATTGTAACTCATCTTGGGTTGAAAAACCGCTATGATCAACACCATAACTGTCAACTCCATTATCGCTGCTTGTATACCCAAACGGTGATTTATAACTTCCCAAAAAGTCCATTTTGTTTTCTCACATAAAACCGCTTTCTAAATTTGTTGACTTTTAAGGTGATAAAATTATTATTGATTTTATAACGATGGAGATAGTAATGAAAAAATTCTTTTTGGTTTTGATCCTTTTTTTGGTATCTTGTTCTGTTGTATCGCATTATGATACGGAATTTAAGAATCCTGTTTTTAATCAACCATTGAGACCTTTGAGTAGTGGTGCCGGTTATGTTTACCTAACACCAACAAGTGTTGATTTTAGAACACCATTAGATAAAAACAAGATTGATACGCAAGGTAAATGCGAGCTCGTTGAAAACACGCAAGATCGCATTACCTTGAATTGTCATGTAGAAGGTTGGGGGAACACATATAATAGGTATTATACTTATATCATAAAAGAAATTCCCTTATTTATACCAAGTTGTCTACGCATTTTAGAGTATGCTTATGATAAGCCGAAAAATTTTCCTAAAGATGAAATGTTTGCAAATAAATATTGTGTTACCCCTCCCGATTATATGAAATCAGAATCTGATTGAACGTGCCATTCTTTCAGCCCAATCATTACGACTTGGCTGAACACCTTTACGATGGACATTATTAGCTATTCCATTAACATCACGATTGGCAATTGCATCATAAAGATTAGGCCAGTTTTGCTTGTTCAATCCGCCAGTGTTATAGTGTATATCTAATAACACTTCTTTCAAAGGATTGGGAAAATAATCAAAATCCGTAAATTCCTTGCGAACATGAGCCAAATCATTTGTCATATGATTTTGTGCCATATTATAAGCATCTTGTTCAGATATTTGCAAATTAGTGTCATTAAAAAAAGAATCTGCTGTTCTATTTCTGTTTAAATAATTTCCATAAATATCTTTTTGATTGCTTAAATTTCTTAATGTATTATATCCCGTTAATTTTTGATTATCAGTTGCTGGATACCCATTGACTGTAAAATTAACTTTCATAAAATCATTAAGATTATTAATATTTGCACCAGCTCCAGTTGTAATATAACCTTTGCTATCTAAATACGGGTGTGTCTTAACTCTTTCAAATTCTTGAATATTATTCCACATCCTTTGATATAAATCATTATCAGAGATATAATTCTGATTATGAGCTGTCTCGTTTGTCGTATTAGATACAGCATTTTGAGTATGCAATAAATATGTCATCGGTGTCATATTCATTGTCGGATGATTTTGCGCATTCTGTCCGATATTTCTAACTCCAAAACCATAGTTATTCGCACTGTTTCCCCAAAAACTTGTGCC
This sequence comes from Alphaproteobacteria bacterium, assembly GCA_017961285.1. Taxonomy (GTDB): domain Bacteria; phylum Pseudomonadota; class Alphaproteobacteria; order RF32; family CAG-239; genus JAFUYI01. The sequence continues at coordinate 5,254 of JAGCXO010000020.1, forward strand.
ATATTGAGGATAGTTTTCTTCTGTAATACCTTGTTGCTGTAAATCATTAGCCAACTGTTGTTCTCTATTGGCACGCAAAGTCTGATATTGTAACTCATCTTGGGTTGAGAAACCGCTATGGTCAACACCATAACTGTCAACTCCGTTATCACCGCTTGTATACCCAAACGGTGATTTATAACTTCCAAAAAAGTCCATTTTTATTCTCCCATAAAAAAAGGAGCCCGAAAGGCTCCAAAAGTTAAACAGAATTTTTCATAATGAAAAGCAGGCATAAAAAACTCCCGTCTATTCGACAGGAGCCATACACTTATTTCATTATGGGAATTTTTATATCACGGAATGACAGAAATTGCAACCCCCTTTTCTACTCTTTGTGGATAAAATATTACTTTTATAAAAATAGTTACTTACTTTTTTGTTTTTTCTTGGTGTCTTCAACAAGCACTTTTTTCTCTCTTTGTGCAAACTCGTCAATTGCAGCAGTAATCACCGCACCAAAAAGCACAACCGCCCAGCACAAATACATCCAAACCAAAAAGATTGGAATAATTGCCAAAGCTCCATAGAGAGTTGAATAAGTTGTATTAGACATTACAAAAGAGCCGAAACCTTTGCGCAACATCCAGAACAAAGCCATTGCTACCAAAGCTCCGCAAAAAGCATTTTTGAACTTTATTTTTTTATTTGGCACCAAAACATACACCAACATCAAAACCAAAATTGTATTCAGCGGCGGCACCAAATAGCTGAAAAACAGGCGCGTTGTCTCCCCGTTTGCATCAACAAATTTTTGCAAAGCATACAAATATCCGCGCATGGAAAAAGCTGTTCCCAAAAGCAACGGCCCCAAAGTTATAACAGTCCAATAAAGTGTAATTTTGGTGGCAATTCTTCGTGGTTGTGTAACCTTAAAAATATAGTTGAAACTGTCTTCAATTGTTGAAAGCAGCATAATTGCCGTAATTGCAATACCACAAACACCTACTGCTCCCAACTGTCCGGAATTTTGTACAATAGAGTGCAAATTTTCCCTTAAACTGCCCTCAAACTCCGGCGTCAAACGCTGGAACAAAAAATCAGCCAGTTGTTCTCTAATACCATCAAAAATCGGAAAAGCCGAAAAAATAGCAATAGCGATCGCAATCAAAGGCACAATCGCAATCAGCGAGGTATAAGCCAAAGCAGATGCAACCCTAAAAACAGAGTCTGCTCTTGCTCTCTTAAATAAAAAAACAACAAATTCAGCCCATAGATTCATTTTGTCTTTGATTGCACTTTTCAATTCCATAATTCACCCCGTAAAAAAAACAGTTTACAAAACGGCATAAATCTTATAAATATTCAAACAAATACTTTTTTATCGCAAATTAACCATAAAAGCAAAGGAAAAATATATGTTAGACAATCATCTGTTAATGAATGGCAAAAAAGGTCTGGTTATGGGGCTTGCCAACGACAAGTCTATTGCTTGGGGAATTGTCCAAGCTTTGAACGCTCAAGGAGCACAAATTGCCATATCTTATCAAAACGAACTTTTGCAAAAAAGGGTAGAGCCTTTGGCTGCCCAACTTGACAAGACGCCTTTGCTCATAAAATGTGATGTTACCGATTCTTCAAGTGTCGAAGCTTGTTTTAAGGAACTTGGTGAAAAATGGGGCAAAATCGATTTTGTCGTTCACGCGATTGCTTTCTCCGATAAAAATGAGCTCAAAGGTCGCACCATCGACACCACTTTGACCAATTTCACCAATACCATGCACATTTCTTGCTATTCTTTTTTGGAAGCTTGCCGCTGTGCTTCTCCGATTATGAATGAAAACGGCTCAATTTTGACTTTGACTTATATGGGCTCAGAACGCGTTTTGCCAAACTATAACATTATGGGTGTTGCCAAAGCCGCATTAGAGGCTTCTGTTCGTGCGGCCGCCGTTGATATGGGAAAACAAGGCGTTAGAGTAAATGCCATTTCTGCCGGACCGATTAAAACTTTGGCGGCTTCCGGCATTGGTGATTTCAGAAAAATTTTGCATTGGAACGAGCTCAATTCTCCTCTGCAACGCAATGTAACTCAAGAAGAAGTCGGAAATATGGCTTTATCATTACTTTCTGATTTAGGTTCTGCCGTCAGTGGTGAAGTTTTGCACGTTGATGCCGGCTATCACATTGTCGGCATGATAAATATCGATAATGCTCAAGAAACCGGAAAAATGTTGATAGAGGGATAACAAATGTCTGTTGATACACAAACTGTCAGAAAGATAGCCTATTTGTCGCATTTGCGAATTGATGACGACAAAATGACCGCATTTGAGGCCGAATTTAATAAAATAATCGATTGGGTTCAGCAACTAAATGAAGTAAATACCGATAATGTCGAACCGCTTGTTTCTGTGAATGATACAAAATTAACTTTGCGCGCAGACAAAGTTGTCGAAGGTAATCAAGCAGATAAAATCTTGAAAAACGCCCCCTTAGCTGAATATGACTATTTTGTTGTTCCCAAGGTTGTGGAGTAGTTTACCATGTCAGATATCACAAAACTTACAATTTCTCAAACCTTGGATGGTTTGAAAAGCAAAAAATTTTCGGCAACCGAATTAACCAAGTCCTACTTGTCGGAAATGGAAAAAAATCGCAATTTAAATGCCTATGTTTTGGAAACACCGGAACATGCTTTGGCACAGGCAACAGTTGCCGATGCTAACTATGCCGGCGGTTCTCCTCGTGCATTGGAGGGAATTCCTTTGGGAATAAAAGATATTTTTTGCACCAAAGATATTCGCACAACCGCTTGCTCACATATTTTAGACGGTTTCGTTCCGCAATATGAGTCAACCGTTACCTCAAAACTTTTTGCGGACGGAGCAATTTGTCTCGGCAAACTTAATATGGATGAGTTTGCAATGGGCGGAAGTAACGAAAACAGTTTTTACGGACCGGTTGTCAATCCGTGGCACCCTGAACGCAATTTGGTAGCAGGAGGATCTTCCGGAGGCTCTGCTGCAGCCGTTGCCGCCAATATTTGTGCAGCCGCAACCGGCACCGATACCGGTGGCTCGATTCGCCAGCCGGCAGCTTTTTGCGGAGTTACAGGCATAAAACCGACCTACGGACGTTGTTCTCGTTATGGTATTATGGCATTTGCTTCCTCGCTTGACCAAGCAGGTCCGATAGCTAAAGATGTCAGAGATTGCGCAATTTTGTTGCAATCAATGGCTGGATATGATGCCAAAGATTCAACTTCCGTAAACAAAGAAGTTCCAAACTTCTTATCTTCTATCGGGCAAAGCATCAAAGGCTTAAAAATAGGTATTCCTGCAGAATATCGTCCTCAAGGCTTGAACCAAGAAATTGCAAACTATTGGGAAAAAGGAATTGAAATTTTAAAACAAGCCGGAGCTGAAATTGTTGATATTTCGTTACCGCATACCAAATATGCTTTGGCTGCATACTATATTATAGCTCCGGCAGAAGCCTCATCTAACTTGGCGCGCTACGATGGTGCCAGATATGGACTTCGCGTTGATGGCAAAAATTTGGATGATATGTATACCAACAGCCGCACAGAAGGTTTTGGTGCGGAAGTTAAACGCCGTATCATGATTGGAACTTATGTTTTGTCAGCAGGTTATTATGATGCCTATTATTTGAAGGCACAAAAAGTTCGTCGTTTGGTACAAAATGATTTTACTGAAGCCTTTAAGAAATGTGATGTAATTTTAACTCCGACAACACCTATTGCCGCTTTTCCGATTGGCGATAAATCTATGCGCGAAAATCCAATCAATATGTGGTTAAACGACGTGTTTACCGTATCTGTAAATTTAGCCGGTTTACCCGCCATGAGTTTACCAATTGGGTTATCAAAGGATGGTTTACCTTTAGGGCTGCAGTTGGTTGGTCGTTCATTTGATGAAGAAACAATATTTAAAACCGCGGCAATTATAGAACAAGAAGCAAAATTTGAGAGGCTGAAATAATGTTATTAGAGGGAAAAACAGGAAAATGGGAAATTGTCTGTGGTTTGGAAATTCACTGCCAGATACTTTCAAAATCAAAAATATTTAGCTCGGCCTCAACACATTACGGCTCCGATGCCAATCAAAATGTGTCTTTTGTAGATGCCGGAATGCCCGGAATGTTGCCGACTTTGAACGAAGAATGTGTTAAACAAGCTGTTAAAACCGGCCTTGGTTTGCGTGCTCAAATCAATAAATATTCCGAGTTTTCTCGTAAGAACTATTTTTATGCCGATTTACCGCAAGGCTATCAAATTACCCAGTTTGAGACACACCCGATTGTTGGAGAAGGTGTTGTAACTATAGACTTAGATGATGGTACAACCAAAGATATTCGTATTGACCGTCTTCATATTGAGCAAGATGCTGCAAAATCCATTCACGACATGTCACCAACGAAAAGTTTTATTGACTTAAATCGTTGTGGAATCGGTCTGATGGAAATTGTAACCAAGCCAGATTTCCGATCGCCAGAAGAAGCCGGTGCGTTTTTGAAAAAACTGCGTTCAATCGTGCGCTATTTGGGCACTTGCGACGGCAATATGAACGAGGGCTCAATGCGTTGTGATGCCAGTATTTCCATTCGTCCCGTTGGAGAAAAAGAACTTCGCCCACGCGCCGAAATCAAAAATGTAAATTCGGTAAAATTTGCTATGCAGGCCATAGAATTTGAGGCCAAGCGGCAGTTGGAACTATATGAAAGCGGCGGAACGATGGAACAAGAAACCTGTAAATTTGATGCAACTACCGGCACCACCAAATTTATGCGCAAAAAAGAGTTTGCCGACGATTATCGCTATTTTCCGGAGCCGGATTTGCCCCCACTGGTTTTGACTGATGAATATATCGAAAACATCAGAAAAGAATTGCCTGAACTTCCCGATGCTAAAAAGGCGCGTTTTGTGGAGAATATGGGGTTGACCAAATATGATGCCACAATCATCTGCGAAAACAAAGAGGTTGCTGACTTTTTCGAAAAAGCTGCGGCAGGTCACGACGGTAAAAAAGTTGCCAACTGGTTGATGGGAGACTTTTTTGCAATGCTTAACCGCAAAAATTTAACCATTGAAAATTCTCCTGTCAGTGCCGAAAATTTAGGCAAACTTGTCGGCCTTATCGAAAATAATACAATTTCCGGCAAAGTTGCCAAAGATGTCTTTGAAATTATGTCCGAAACGGGTGAAGATCCTGAAAAAATTGTTGAAGAAAAAGGCTTAAAACAGGTTACCGACAGCTCTGCTATTGAGGCGATTGTCGATCAGGTTATCGCCGCCAATCCTGATAATGTTGCTGCTTTTCGCAATGGCAAGACAAATCTTAAAGGTTGGTTTGTCGGACAAGTTTTGAAAGAATCCAAAGGCAAAGCCAATCCACAAATGGTTAACGAGCTACTTGATAAAAAACTATAGAACTTTTTTAACACAAATGTAATATACAATTACTCAAAAATGTGTTACACTAAAAACAGTAGGGTATACGTTTTAGTGAGGTAGTTATGAGCACAATAGTTCCACCTCTTGCTGTTAGCAGCAGCGAAAAATACGTAGATGGCGAAACCTATACAAGGTATGAATACGCCGACAACAGCTATGGAATAGAAGACAAAAAAGACGACACCTTAAGAATTTATCATCCGGATGGTTCTTGGGATGTATACAAAAAGAAAAAAGGCAGTTCCAACGATTATGCCGTCATGGAAAAATTTTCCAAAGATGGCACTTTCAGCACCACCTTGGATGTGAGCGATGAAGAAATAAATAAAAAAGTAAAAGAACGAGCGCACTGGCTTTGTCAACAATATATAGAAGCAAACAACAGGCGCTTAAAAGAAATTAAAAGCCTTGATAAAAACGGAAAAAATAAATATGTCAGAGATATGTTTGAGAGAATTGGTCATGGTCGTATGTATGCCAATTATTGCATTACTGCTCAACTGAACTGTCTGCAGGATGTTTGCGATGCTAGCGGAAATCTCAACGGTTCTTATTGCAAAGATACGAATTGTGCGAATTTTATATCTAATATGAAAAAAAATGGCTATGCCGATTGTTTTACAAATAACCCAAAAAAAGAAGACATACATCCCGGCGACATGATTTTTACACCGCGCGGTGGTGGAAATTATCACGTTGTTTCAGTAAAAGAAGTTTATATAGACAAATATGGAAAAAGGCAGATAGTTGTTAATGGCTTTAACCATGATAACTGTTATAAATTTGATGGTGGCAACTGCGTAGTTTTCAATACCGAAAAATATATTGAAAAGGCTCTCTGGAAAGAGCTTGAACAACAAAATTTTATGCAACAGGAAGATAATATAACATCAAATGACGGCTCTCGACAAATGAACGATGCTCAATATGCTGAAATGAATGAATATTTAACCCGTGGCATGCCGACGGCAGGTGACACTCAAAGAGACGATGATATGCTTGCACTTTATGATATAGAACCTACGGCTCAAGCTACTCAAACAGAATCACAGCCGAAAACAGAAAATGAAGATCAAGTTCAAAATCTGTCTCGAGAAGAAATTATAATTTCGCCGCATAGAGAAAGAAGTTTAACCTCCGAAATAAATCCCCCGGAATTGTCGGCAGAAGAACATTATGATAACGGCAACACAGAATATCACAAAGCCGGAACCGACAAAGATCAGGCATATATTATTCCACCGGCAGGGAAAAATCGTGAAACAGTAAGAGAGAAACTGGCTCGCCTGCGTCAAGAAAGAGCAGAAAGATACCAAAACAGAAGAGAAGAACTGAGAGCTATGCGTGCAACCCGCCAAAATCAAAACGAAACTACGCCGCTGTCACAATATCAGGAACAACAAGCTCAAGAGAAAAAAGAAAAATTATCCCTCTTTGCGATGTGGAAAAAAAGGAAAATGCAGAACGGATAATAAAATCGTTCTATATATGCAAATCACAAAAAAAGAAGCTACATTTAGTAGCTTCTTGCATATATAACATCGAGTGTTGCCGGCTTTCCGGTCAATAGACATTCGCCTTCCGTGCCGGTTTGGTCAAAAGGAATGCAACGGATGGTAATTTTCATAGACTTCAAAATTTCTTCTGTTGCCGCATCGCCGCACCATTTTCCACGTACAAAAGCAACTTTTCCTTGTTTGCCGTCTTCAACCCATACATTACTGTTGGCAAAATATTCGGCAAACTGCTCTTTGGTAACAATATCGGTTCTGACATTATCGTCCAAGCGCCTTTTTGCGTTTTCAAACATCTGGTTCTGAATTTTTTGCAAACGCCCCTCAATGCCGGCAACAAAATCATTAACACTGATAACTTCTTTTCCTTCCGGAGTATTGATTTTCAGTCTTTCGCGCACCATCAAATTGTTACCGTCAACATCTCTCGGTCCGACTTCAACAATAATCGGCGCACCTTTTTTGCTCCATTCCCAAAACTTATCAACCGGTTTTTTATCGCGATTATCAACTTTGAGCCTGATTTTCTCGCCGAAAGGCATTTTTGTTTTTAGCATTTTTCTCAAATTTTCAATATAAGCATTCACTCTGTCGGTATCTGCTTCGTTTTTAATCAGCGGCACAATCACAACCTGATAAGGAGCAACCGCAGGTGGAACAACCATACCCTCGTCGTCGGCATGTGTCATAATCAAACCGCCGATAAGTCTTGTGGAAACACCCCAAGAGGTAGTATAAGCAAATTCCGGCTGATTATTTTTGTTAACAAAAGTAATATTAGCGGATTTTGCAAAATTCTGCCCCAAAAAGTGCGAAGTTCCGGCTTGCAAAGCCTTTCCGTCCTGCATCATTGCCTCAACGCAATAGGTATCGATTGCCCCCGGAAACTTGTCATATTCCGGCTTGCGACCTTCAATAACAGGCATTGCTAAATAATCTTCACAAACTTCGCGATAAACATTGAGCATTTTTATAGTTTCTTCTTCTGCCTCTTTAGCACTGGCATGAGCAGTATGTCCCTCTTGCCACAAAAACTCGCGAGTACGCAAAAACAATCTCGGACGCATTTCCCAACGCACAACATTAGCCCATTGATTAACCAAAACCGGCAAATCGCGATATGACTTAATCCATTTTGCAAAACTGTCGGCAATAATAGTCTCAGAAGTTGGGCGCACAATCAAAGGCTCTTCCAAAGGAGAAGCCGGAACCAACTTGCCGTTTTTGCTCTCGAGTTTAGAGTGGGTAACAACCGCCATTTCTTTGGCAAATCCCTCAACGTGTTCAGCCTCCTTTTGAAAAAAAGACAAAGGAATAAACATTGGAAAATAGTAGTTTTCGTGGTCTGTTTCTCTGAATTTTTCATCAAAAACGTCACGGATTCGCTCCCACATTCCGTATCCCCAAGATTTTATAACCATACAACCGGGAGAAACGGAGTTTTCTGCCATTTCCGATTCGGAAATAACATTTTGATACCATTCCGGATAATTATCTTTGCGTAAATTTTTTAATGTCATAGTTCATTCCTTTTTTCATAACGTAACGAAAAGTCCGCAATCCCATATTGCGGACGCGGACTTCAATCTAGCATGCTCAAATTTTATTGTCTACTACAAAATATCGTCAATTTCCTTAAATATTTTGTGAGCTTGGTGTTTACTTTCTTTACTATCAGAGAGCATATTTTCGCGTTCTTGTTTGTTCTTTTGCAGTTGCGCATCAACGGCTTTTGCCTGACTTTCGGCCAAATCCTGATTGGCTTTTGCCTGTGCTTTCAAAGTATTTTTTTGTTCATCGGAAAAATGTGATTTTTCAATTTTTCTGACAGCTTCGTCATAATCTTCGTGAATATCAGCCATTTCTCTTTCCAGCCAATTCTTTTTGTGATAATCGCCGGCATTAGCTGCGGAAAAAGCAAAAATAGCCACAATAAAGGCAATAGCGTAGAATATTTTTTTCATTTTTTATCTCCTTAAATTTGTTCCAAAATTTTATATAGGCACCACAACAAAAATATCAAGATATTGACAAAATTTTGAAAAAAGGTATAATAAAAAAATATAAGAGAGGGAAATAGATATGAGTAAAAGAAAACCGCTAACCGAAAAACAGCTAAAACAAAAATTGCAAAAATTTATTCCTGCTTTGAAAAGCGCTGGCAAACCGATTGCCTCCGCAGCTTTATGCGCATTTTTAACCTTTGGCGTGACGGAAGCGGCAGCACAAAGGTCAAACCTTGCCGACAAAGATCCTACTCATACAACATCAACCACTGCAACTAAACCCGGTAATCCTCCCAAAACTATAGGGGTAAAATTTGTGGTAGATACCTTTGATGTAAACAAAAAAGGTGCACCGACAGCATATGCCAGAACCAGTCCGTCTAACGGATACATCACGGTTTATTACGTTCCGGGTGATATATTGTTCAATGAACAAGCCCAATCAATAGATCGCCTGGTACACGAAGGAGGGCACTTAGAACATTTTCTAAAAGGAGCATATGATTATCCGGTTTCACCCGAACAGGCTCTCAAACGCAATCGCCACGAAGAAATATCCGTCAATATGCGTGTTTTAATCTATAAGCGCGCAGAATATTTGAAAACAGGTGATCTTGATGTTTTTAACGGCTTCTTTTCTTATTATAGAAAAGCAATTGAAGATGGCACGATTGTTCCTGACAGCAAAGATATTGAAGAGTTTGATAAAGAGATGAAATTTATCCTTGATGAAACAGAGCAAAATTGGCTTAAAATAAAAGGAGACATCTACAAAGATCAAGATTTCAACCAAGTAAATGAATTTGGTGATATGAGCGGAATATATGCTCGTTTTCATGATATAAATTATTTAAATAGCGTCAATGAGATCTATACAATATGTGGCATAAATTTTTGGAAATATCGCACAAAAGACCTGGAAATTTCTGCCGCTGACCAAAAAAAATTAACAATTATGGAGAGCAAAACTCCAAAAGAGCCGCCGTCATCGACCAATGATCCGATACATAGATCAAGAATATCAAGAGAGGCCAAATATCCTGTTCATACCAGTGAACATCGTGTATCTAAGCCCATAACTGTATATATCGATAATTATATAATCCAAACTCCTCCCGGACATCCGCAAGCCACGCCAATTGTCAGAGAAGAAACACAGCAAAAGGCAAAAGAAAATGTTACTCAAAACATTCAGAAAAAGAAACATGAAAAAAAGACC
>JAGCXO010000021.1 GCA_017961285.1 Alphaproteobacteria bacterium
AATATGATGAATACAAAAAGTATTACTCAACTTTTTGTTGTTAATGATAAAAAACCGGTCGGTATTATTCACTTGCATGATTGCCTGCGAGCCGGTTTTAAGGTTAATGAAAAAAACGATAATAATAACTTTGGTAAAGTGGCATAATCGGTGTTTGATTTAAGGCAATTGGATTATATTTTCAATCATAACGGCTTTAAAAAGGATTTTAATGCTGAAGATGTTCGTCTGCAAAAACAAAAAAAGATTGTCAGATTGCTTAAAATTTCATTGCCGGCTGTTGCTGCGGCTTTGATCGGTTTGTTGGCGGTTTTGCCTACTCTGCAAGAAAGGGCAGAACTTTTTAATAATTCGATTAAACCGTCTCATCAAGAGTTGGAAAAGCTTCATATTGAAAATACCCAATTGTTTATGACGGACAAGAAAAACAGGGTTAATAGTTTTACGGCAGATACGGTGGATGAAACAAAACCTAAGTCGCAAATATTAAAAATTATAAATCCGAAAGGTCGGCTTTTGTTGACTGAGGACAAGTGGGTTGATATAAAATCTCCGCTGGGATTTTATAATCAAAAGAAAAAATTTGTCGATATGAAAAATAATGTTGAGATTGAATATAATGACGGTATGAAAGCCAAAACAAAAGAAATGTTCTATGATGCGGATTTGGCAAAAATATATTCCAATACACCTGTTTCCGCATGGGGAAAGTATGGTAATTTGAGCTCGGAAAAATTTGTTTATTCGGTTGATGATGATTTGCTGACGTTTTTCGGTAATACAAATATTGATGCAAATGAGGATTGTTTTGGAGAAAGAACTCAAATCAGCACAAAAAAAACCGCAAAATTTTATCAGCGGGAGCAAAAGCTTGAAGCGGAAGGTGATGCTCAGCTTGTTCGTGACGGGATGACAATTAACGGAGATACAATTACCGCTATATTTTCAAAGGCAGGAGATAAAACAGTTATAAGTGATTTTTCTGCCAAAGATAATGTTGTTGTAAATAATGGAGACAGAATTGTTAAGGCCGATTATCTGAAAGCGTTTTTCAAGAATGGAACAAATAATAAATCTGTTATTGAAAAAGTGGAAATGACCGGTGATGTCAGGTCAACAACTGAGGGCAGACAAGTGCGCGCAGATAAGGGAATTTATCATCCGGATACTCAGATAATTGAAATGATGGGCAACGTTAATGCTCAAACTGCCGATGGTGAAATTTTTGCCCAAAAAGGTGTTTATTATCCCGACAGCGGTTTTGTGAAATTGACCGAAAAAGTTACCATATTAAAAAACGGTAATAAAATATTAAGTGATTATGCTGAAACTAATCTTAATACAGGGGTGAGCAAAATGGGCACAAAAGATAAGAGCGGTAAAACAAGAGTTTCGGGTGTGTTTTATGAGAATACGTTTAAGAAAGATAAACAAAACTGAAGGAAATAATTATGCTTAATAATAGACAAGATTCAATTTTGGAAGTTTTTAATATCGGAAAAAAATATAAGAACCGCCCGGTTTTGCGAAATGTTTCACTCAAAGTTCGCCGTGGCGAAGCTGTTGGGCTGTTGGGACCTAATGGTGCCGGAAAAACAACTTGTTTTTATTGTGTTATGGGTTTGATTACGCCGGATTATGGTGATGTTCATATAAACGGGCAAGATATTACGGATATGCCGATGTATAAACGTGCCAAGATGGGAATCGGATATTTGCCGCAAGAGGCCTCTATTTTCAGAAGTTTGAGCGTTGAGGATAATATTAAGGCAATACTTGAGCTGGTGGTTGAAAATGAGGACAAAAGAGAAAGTATGCTAGAAGATTTGTTGAATGAGTTTTCTATTGCCCATTTGAGAAAATCTCCGGCGATGGCGCTTTCGGGCGGAGAGAGAAGAAGATTGGAGATTGCCAGAGCCTTGGCAAGTCAGCCGGATTTTATTTTGCTGGATGAACCTTTGGCCGGAATTGACCCTATTGCGGTTAATGAAATTAGAAATTTAGTATCTCAACTCAAGCATCGCGGTATCGGGGTGTTGATTACCGATCACAATGTTCGTGAGACATTGGATATAACTGACAGGGCATATATTTTGCATGGCGGAACGGTTTTGATGGAAGGCACTCCGGAGGAAATTGTTGCCAATGAGGACGTCAGACGCGTTTATTTGGGCGATAATTTTTCGATGTAATTTAACTTTTTTTAAGTCAAATTATTTCAAACTGGGCTTGAATTTTACTATTATTGTGTTAAAATAGCATTTTGTGAGTTTAATAACATTTTTTCAAGGAAGAATTATGAAGATTACATTTACAGGCAAACAGGTTGATATAAGCGACAGATTGCGCGCGCATATTGATGAAAATGTTTCTAATGCAGTTACAAAATATTTTAGCGACCCGATCGGTTGCAATGTTGCGTTTTCTAAAGAAGGTGAAGATTTTGCTGCCGAAGTTACGGTACATCCGGCATAAAATATTGTTTTGAAAGGAACAGGTATCGGCGGAGATCCTTATACAGCTTTTGATAACGCAAATTCGCATATCGTTGTGCGTTTGAGCAAGCATAAGAATCGTCTGAAGGACCACAAGAGCAAGACCAGTTTGTCAGAATTGGCCAGTGAAGCAGTCTTTCCGGTTATTGAAACAGAAGAAGAGATGGATATTGATGTAAACGCTCCTTTGACAATTGCCGAAACAGGTGCAAATATTCCGGTTTGCTCGGTCAGCGAGGCTGTTATGTATATGGATTTGGCCAACGAATGTGCTTTGATGTTCCGCAATGCTACGAACAATCATATCAGCATGGTATATCGCCGCAAAGACGGCAATATCGGTTGGGTGGAGCCAAAAGCTGACAAATAATTTTCGAGGAAATTATGCTGATTGCTGATATCTTAAATAAAGACAACATTTTGTTGTTGGACGGTGGGTTGTCAAAACGCCAGGTTTTGCAATCATTGGCGCAGAAAGTGGCAAAGACAACCGGTATTGATGAGCGAACTTTGTTCGATGCCCTTTTGGAGCGGGAGAATCTTGGTTCTACCGCTTTTGGCAAGGGAATTGCTTTTCCGCATGCCAGAGTTCCAAAAATGGAGGGACTGCAAACTGTGTTTGCAAAGGTTAAGAATGGGGTTGATTTTGATGCTGCTGATAATAAGAATGTTGATTTGTTGTTTATGCTTATTTCTCCCGAAGACAGCGGTGCCGACCATTTGACAGCCTTGGCATTGATGGCGGCAGCAATGAAAGATGAGAAAAAACTGGAAGCATTGCGAGCAACGGATGATGCTGAAAAAATATTTGAGATATTAGCAAAATAGCTTTACGAATATAAAAAAAGGGGATTCCTTTGTTAGGAATCCCTTTTTTTATGTCTTTTTCGAGAGGAGTTCAATTCAGGTATCGCTCCTCGAACTTTCTAACTTTCTGCAACAGCGGCCCATTACCTTTGTTTTGAGCCACGGCTTTCAAATTTGAGCAAAACTCTTTGTAGGTTTCGC
>JAGCXO010000022.1 GCA_017961285.1 Alphaproteobacteria bacterium
AAACCGTTAATAATGCAAAATGCGCAATTAAAAACACAACTTGAAAATGCTATAAATACAGAAAAAAACAATATCCGCAAATTCAAAACATTCATTTCATTAAGCGACAAAGGAAAATCCTTAAAATACAGAGAACAACTGGCATCATCGGAAGAAAAACTGCAAAAATATAATTCTGATTTGGAGCGATTAAACAATTTAAATATTCACCAAACCAAACATACCTTGAACATAATTGTGATCTTAAATTTGTTTGTAATTCCGTTGTTCTTAAATATGATTATATGGATATATTTATTTTCTCGCCGCAAACGCCAGCAAAAGGAAACAAAATGAATAAGAAGGTTTTTTTTATACTTGCTTTTTGGATTATTGTTGCAAGTTTATCTGTGTTTTTGTTTACGCCAGATTTATATTCTCCCGACAATCCTTTGCCGGAGCAAATATCTCGCACAAACAAAATTATCCTTGATAGCGAAAACAGTATAATAAAATCAAACGGCATTTGGAACAGCCCGGAAAACGATTTTTATCCGGTCAACAACGAATTGGTTGAAAATATATTATCTCAGCTGAAACAAGCATCCGTATATGCGGCAAAACGCAAAATAAACGTTAATGACAGCATCAAAATCACATTAGAAGACGGCATAAATCAAAAACTTGAACTTTTTATCCGTCCCGAAAAAGAAGAAATTATCGCCTTATATAAAAAGCAATATTACACCTTTAGCGGAAAAATCAACATTCCTCTGCAACCATATCAATGGTTCACGCAACCTCTGTTTCCGCTTTCTGACAGCCTGATACAAACAATTGAAGGTGTTGAAAAAGATAAATTTTCTTTCAGTGACTTAACTTTTTTACAAGCCACAAAAGAAAATTATTTTGCCGATTGGGATCAAAAGCAAATATACATAAAAACAACCGACGGCATGAAATTATATATCACTCTATACACACAAAATCGCAGCTATTGGCTGTCCGCCAAAATGGACACTACAATAATGCCAACCAAAGACACAAAATATTTTATTGATGATAACAATTTTTTATATGACGGATGGTTTTTTGAAATTCCGCAACCGATTGGCAGCAAACTTTTTTCCGATTAATTAGTGCTTTCACTCACACCCAAATCATCCTCATTTGAGAACTCGGCATCAATCTCATCATATAAACGTTGCAACTTAGCAAGCATAACCTTGTTAAGATCCATCATACACTCTCTTTTGCCCCATTCAATGTTATTATACAAATTCATCATTGCAACGGCATACAAAGAGCATAAACGATCTCTATAAGCCACAAACTGGTCGTTCATATCCTTAAAAGTTCCCTGGGTAAGAGAAGTTCCGTTATTCCACTTTTGTGCTTTTTCGTTTTTCAAAAGTTCACGATAAAATTTTTCAATAGCCTGATGTTGACGCTTAATCTCGGCATTAACGCAGGCTGTATAGCCGGCAGCACTACTGTTTGCAACTTTACTCAAACAATCATTATACTCATTTTGTTCAACATCATAATTAGCCAAAAAAACAGGACTTTTTTCTTGCTCTTCATTTGCTGAATCTTGTTGCATTATTTGAGCATAAGCAGAAGACAATCCTACAGAAACCAAAGCAGATAAAACTAAAATTTTCTTAAACATGGCAAATCTCCCTTATCAACAAGACTATACTAAAACAAGTTAAAAAAATGTCAATAACAGAAAAAATATCTTGATGTTACATAAAATGTATTTTATATACATAATATGTAAGGAATAAAAAATGACGGAAGAAGAATTAAAAGAAAAAGCCGACCAATTATGGTTTTATTATGCCGAGAATGTTTTCGAAAACAACGGTTGTTATTCATATACGACCAATTTGGTCTTTTCTTTTGCCGATTATGTTGACAATATGAGCGACATTGATTTTGCAGACTATTTGCATTGTTCTGACGAGGATACAATCATTCGTTTCCGAAATATGCTCAATCATGCGATAGATGCTTGGATAAAAGATTTTTCCAAAACCATGGCGATAATGTAGCTATTGCAAAAGGCGCAAAAACTCTTCTTCCGACAAAGTTGTAACATTTAATTCTGCGGCTTTTTGCGCTTTGCTTCCCGCATCTGCCCCCAAAACTACATAATCTGTATTTTTAGAAACCGAACCTGCAACTTTTGCCCCGAGGCTTAATGCTTTTGCTTTTGCTTCGGCTCTTCCCATAGAAGTAAGAGTTCCGGTAAAAACAACGGTCTTTCCCGCCAAAGGAGAGGAATAATTTATCACTTCCGCAAAATCCTCAACCGTAACATATTTAAGCAAATCGCCTATCGTTTTCAAATTATGTTGTTCATCAAAAAATTCCACAATATCTTGCGCCATAGAAGCGCCGATACCGTCGATTGCCAGGAGTTTTTCTGTATTTTTATTCTGCATCTCCTCGCTAAAATTTTTCCAACTGATAAAATTTTGCGCAATCAATCTTGCCGTGGCCGTTCCGACTTGTCTGATTCCCAAGGCATATATAAAACGAGCCAAAGGCATAGTTTGTTTTTGCCTAATAGCTGCGAACAAATTTTCAACCGATTTTCTACCCCATCCCTCGCGTTTTTCCAACTGCAGACCATTGCCTTGAGAGAACAAATCGTCTTCTTCGCCAGAATTCCTTTCCTGCAGAGTAAAAATATCAACCGGATTTTTGATAATTCCCTCATTATAGAAAGTTTCAATAATCTTGCTTCCCAATCCCTCAATATCAAAAGCATCTCGCGAAACAAAATGCTTCAATCTTTCAATTGCTTGGGCAGGGCAGGTAAGCCCGCCGGTGCAACGTCTGACCGCCTCATCTTCCTCACGCACCGCATGGGCGCCGCATTCAGGACAAACCGATGGAAAAACAAATTCCGGACAATTTTCCGGCCTTTTTTCCTTGATAACTCCGACAACCTGCGGAATAACATCACCGGCGCGCTGAATAATTACACTGTCGCCGATACGAATATCTTTGCGCTTTATCTCGTCCTCATTATGCAAAGTTGCGTGCGAAACCAAAACTCCGCCCACATTCACCGGCTCCAAATCGGCCACCGGAGTTAACGCGCCGGTTCTCCCCACTTGAACTCTTATGTTATTGATGGTGGTAATTGCTTGTTCTGCCGGAAATTTATGCTCAATCGCCCAACGCGGAGTGCGTGTCAAAAAGCCCAATCTTTCCTGCAAAACCGTATCATTGACTTTATATACAACACCGTCAATATCATAGGGCAGTGAGGCGCGAATTTGCATCAAATTATTAAAAAACTCCTCAATATCTTGAATGGAATGGCAAAGCTTATTATTCGGATTGGTAGGAAATCCCCAAATTTTGAGATGTTCAAAAAAGTCCGCTTGCGAATTCCAAAAACGATTGGAAACTTCTCCCCAAGTATATGCAAACAGGCTCAAATTACGCTCTTTTGTAACATTGGGATCAAGTTGTCGCAGCGAGCCAGCCGCGGCATTACGCGGGTTGGCAAAAATCTTTTTTCCCTCAGCCTCATTTTTTTGATTAAGTGCAAAAAAATCAGCCTTTGACATATAAACTTCGCCGCGCACTTCCAAAACTTCCGGCACATCTCCCTCAATTTTTTGCGGCAATTGCTTAATGGTGCGCAAATTGGCGGTAATGTCTTCACCCACACTGCCGTCACCTCTGGTTGCACCTTTAACAAATATACCGTTCTCATATCTGGCGGTAAAAGAAAGCCCGTCAATTTTCGGCTCACACATAAAATCTATATCGCCGTCCATACTCAAAAACCGCTTTACTCCGGCAACAAAATCTTCTACTTCTTCAATGGAAAAAACATCTCCCAGCGACAGCATCGGAAAAACGTGTTTCACTTTGCCGAAGCCGCTTTGCAAAGGGGCTCCGACTTTGCGCGAAGGGCTATCTTCTCTGACCAAATGAGGAAAGGCGGCCTCCAGCTCAATATTGCGCTGTTTCAACTCATCATATTGAGCATCCGTAAGATACGGTTCATCATTTTGATAATAAGCAATATCAGCCTTAGCCATTTCTTTGGCAATTTTCTCCAGCTCAATTTTGGCTTGTTCTTCTGTAATGTCAATTATATTTGCCACGACTTTTCCTCCGCAATAATTGCCCAAAATATATGACATTTCGCAACATATTTCCACAACATTTTTCCGCTTATCAAATATAAAATTGATTGAATATAATTTTTGTAAAAACAAAACTTATCCACAAAGAGTAGAAAAAGGAATTGCAATTTATGTCATTCTATGTTATAAAAATTGCCATAATGCAAAAAGTGTATAACTCCTGTTGAACAGACGGGAGTTTTTTTATACCTGCTTTTTCATTATAAAAAATTTTGTTTAACTTTAGGAGCCGCAAAGGCTCTTTTTTTTATGGGAGAATAAGAAAATGGACTTTTTCGGAAGATATCAATCGCCGTTTGGGTATGAAAACGGCGAAAATGGCGGAGTTGACAGCTATGGGGTTGATCATAGCAATTTTTCAATCCAAGATGAGTTACAATATCAGACTGCTCGCGCCAATAGAGAAAAACAACTTGCGACAAATCTGACAAATCAAGGAATTGCGCAAGAAAATTATCCTCAATACGGCACCAATTTTTGGGGTAATAGTGATAATAATTATGGTTTTGGAGCATCTAATATTGCTCAAAACGCACAAAATCATCCGGCAATGAATAATATATCAGCAAATCTTAATAATTATCTGGTTCCTAAAGAGGCTTATACTAGTCCTAATTGGGGAGAACAAACTGCAGCAAAGTTAGACGAGTATATGCAAAATTATAATTCTTATCCAGGAGTTACACATACAGGCATTGCAGCTCCATTTCATGATATGTGGAGAAACTACAAAACCATGAGAGACGAACAAAATTGGATTGGAGGAGATAATTTCTTTCATTGTAAAGCAAATTATGAAGCCGCTAAACGAGGTCCATGGGGTGAACTAGTTGGGAAAGCCACAAGTGTTGGAAGAGAAATACTTGATAGAAACAAAGGTGATTCTTTGTCCAACATACGAAAAGATTGGCGCGCCAATCGTATGGGATGGAATGGGGCTAAAAGAGGTTTATCCTTAAAAGAGGCTTGTCCAACAAATCCAAAAGCATATGTCAATCCTGATGATTATGGTGATATATTTTAATTTTATTTGACTTTTGTATGTTGATGCTTATTATTTTAAGTATCAACATACAAGGTTTTATAAATGAAAATAAATATAAAGAAGATATTTTATTGGGGACTGGGATGTGCAAAGCGAGGGGCAATCCTATTAATTCCAATGTTTCTTGTTGCTATGACGCTAATTGACATTTTAACTATGGCTCATAGCAAATATCCAGACAATTTATCTGCCTTTATATTTGGTCTATTTGGTATACTATTTTATATTGCATGCTTGTATTGTATTCTTGTTCCTCTCAACAAATGGAACAAATTACTATTTATAATTTCACTTTGTTTGTTGATTGGAATGTGTAAATTTAATCCGGATATTAGAAAAATAGAGCAACATTCAAGGTGTATTGAAAATCTAGATATTGCTTGTCCAGATGGTATAGTTTTAGGCGGCGGTTAGTTTTCATAGTATCATTATTACAACTTTCAAAGGTGCCTTCGTTATCAAAAATAAAGGCTCTGCAGGATGTATTGATATTCCAGCAAAACGAAAAAAGGCAGCCACAAGAGCTGCCTCGATCGTAAAAAATTGACTTTTTACAAAGGTGCGACAATCATCATCATTTGCTTGCCTTCGAGTTTTGGCTCGGCCTCAACCTTGCAAAGCCCTTCCAAATCCTCCAGCAGATTATCCAAAACCTTGCGGCCGAAGTCATTTGCGCTCATCTCGCGCCCCTTAAAACGAATGGTAAATTTAACTTTATCACCCTGAGCTAAAAATTTCTTTGCCTGTTTGACCTTCACTTCATAATCATGCACATCAATCATCGGGCGCAGTTTCAGCTCTTTAATATTGACAATTTTCTGATTTTTTCTGGCTTCATTTTTCTTTTTCTGCTGTTCATATTTATATTTGCCATAATCCATAATCTTACAAACAGGGGGAACAGCCTGCGGAGAAATCTCAATCAAATCCAAGCCCGCCTCGTCGGCATAAACAAGAGCTTGTCTCAAGGCAACAACACCTTTATTTTCTCCATTTTCATCAATTAACCTAACTTCTTTTGCTCTAATTCCATCGTTAATGCGCGGTCCATCATCTTCGCGTACTGGCGCATTGTTATTTTCTTTTGCTATTGTAGCCTCCATAAATGTTAAACTAACAACAACTATACAAAATAAAATTATATTATCAAGCAAAATTTAATGATATCTTTAAGTTTTTTCAATTTTTATCTGCCCGCCATTGCGAGATGGTTTATCGTCGTGACAGTCCAGTCAAGTCATCTCTCGATTTTGCTTGTCAAAATCGTCAAGGGATCTACAAATCAGTAAATAAAAACTGCAAACATTTCACCTTATAATAACTGCCTTTTAATATTGAATCTAAAAAAATAAATTTTATAATGAACCAAAATAAAAATTGCTTCGTTATAGCGGATGTAACAAATTTATTTTTGATAGGAGAAAAAAATGAAAAAAATACTTTGTTTCGTAGCAGCTTTATTATTTGCTCAAAATGCTTTTGCAGAAACTGTAATCGTAATTGATGACAACGGATATGTCCGTTCCACACCACAAATCATTACAAGTCCAACCGTGGTAACCACCCAGCCGACCGTGACCGTTGTGCGTGAAACTCCGGTGCAAAATAGCTATTATTATGACCGCAATGCTACCGGCACAGCTATTGCTGCCGGCATAACAACCGCAGTTGTAGGTTCTCTCTTGTTCGGAGGAATTTCTCACCACCACCACCATCATCACAGACCGGCACCTGCACCGATATTGCGCGGTGGTTCGCATCACGGCGCTCCGCACCACGGTGGACATCGCAGATAAAATAGATAAAATACAAAGAAAAACTCTCGCAAAAAAATGCGAGAGTTTTTTGTAATAAAAAATGTTTTCCACAGGCAATTACAAAAATAAAAATTGTTGTTTTTCAAATCGTTATAAAAAAATTAAACAAAAGTGAATTTTTTTCAAAAAAACTGTTGACAATAACAAACTAGTATCATATAACGCACATCGACGCCGCAAACGGCGCCGGTTATAAAAAAGAGTAAATAAGAGATATAGAGGATATGCGGACGGTATATTTTCGAATGATAAATATAAAGTCTGTATATTAAAAGGAACCTAAGGAAATTCTTTAGAGTAAAGTAATGA
>JAGCXO010000023.1 GCA_017961285.1 Alphaproteobacteria bacterium
AACATTATTTTTGTATTTGCCACATAAATATATAATATATGTATTTGAATAAAACATACAAGCGAAAGGTATAAAATATGCATAACTGTTTCAAAAATGTCCTTATTGCTTTATCTATAGTGGCAATTCTGGCCATCAGTTCTTGCGGAAAAATGTCTGCTCCGACACCGCTCGAAGGAAGCGGCTACCCTCACGACTATCCTCGCGAATAAAAGGAAAAAAATATGAGCACTGAAAATAATTTTATAAATGAAATGATTCCATATGTAGAGTTCGCTGACAACGCCAACGAACGCACTCCCTGCGTTTTGGTCTTGGACTGTTCCGGCTCAATGCGCGGTGAACCCATCAAGCAACTAAACATTGGATTAAAGGCTTTGGAAAAAGAATTAAAAGAAGATATAGATGCCAGCTCTCGTGTCCAAATTCTTATCATAAAAGCCTTTGGCAAAGACGAAACTGAAGTTTCCGCCGACTGGATTGATGCCATGAATTTTTCTGCTCCGGAAATGGTCGCCGGAGGATTAACCCCTTTAGGCAAAGCAATGGAATTAGCACTCCAAAAAATAGAAGAACAAAAATGCTTGTATGATAATTGTGGCATAACCTCAAAGCGCCCGTGGATTTTTCTTATCAGCGACGGAGAACCGACCGATTATGATTGGGAAACCGTTGCCAAAAAATGTTGCCTTGCACAAAAGAACAAAAAAGTAGTGATCCATGCTGTCGGCACCGAAGGCGCAAATTTAGAAAAATTAGCAAAATTCTCACTCAACAGCCCCAAGCGGCTGAGTGGCTTGCGCTTTACCGAATTTTTCCTCTGGTTAAGCCGCAGCGTATCCTGCATTTCAAAAGCCGCGCCAAACACATCTGACTATCTTGAGGATACAGGGAACTGGGATGAAGCCTAATACAAAAATAAAAGCCTTATCTGCTTGTGTAACCGGACCTTTGCACAAAATGCGCAAAATGCCCTGTCAGGATTATTGCAAATATTCCAGTAAAGGAGAAAACTTTGTAGGCATAATTTCTGACGGCGCCGGCTCGGCAAAATATGGTCGCATCGGTGCAAAAATTTTATGCGAAACTTTGGTCGACCTTTTGCAAAATGTCCCTTTTGCCGAAATCAAACCGGCAATAATAAATTCTATTGAAATAGCTCGCGAAAAATTGCTTTTTCATCGTCTCAATTCCGCCAAAAACTCTCGCGGCATAATGTCTTTTGCCGCCACTCTCGTCGGTGTTGTATATCACAACGATAAAGGTGTATTTTTTCACATCGGCGACGGCGCTGCACTTGCTTTTATGGGCGGAAGTTTTTCAAAATATGTCATATCCAAACCGGAAAACGGCGCATTTTCTTGCGAAACATATTTTTATACCATGGACGATTGGCGCGACTGCATTCGCTTTACATTTTTTGACAAAGCACACACCATCATGATGATGAGCGACGGTGTAACCGGGTTTTCATTTTTGC
Source organism: Alphaproteobacteria bacterium (assembly GCA_017961285.1). Taxonomy (GTDB): domain Bacteria; phylum Pseudomonadota; class Alphaproteobacteria; order RF32; family CAG-239; genus JAFUYI01. The sequence continues at coordinate 1,481 of JAGCXO010000023.1, forward strand.
CTAATTTTATTGATATTGAACCGCGCTTTCTCTTGCCGATTGACCGTTTCTTAAGCAAAGAATCCACCAAAAAAAGAGCTTCTCGTGCTCTATATAACACCCTAAGCACCGAAAAAGCCCAAAAGCTCAATCCCGACGACAAAACTTTTCTTTGGATAAAACTATGAAAGACAAAAGCAATCCGACATATACAGCCGTGTTTGCTGACGGTTCATTCAAAAAAGTAACCATTGGCAACCTTGTCAACAAAGGTGGTGCTGCCGGTAAAATTTACGAAGTTTTCAACCATCCGCATTTTGTCGCCAAAATATTTCACAGCCTGGCCAAAAGCAACACCAATCGCGAAAAATTACAAGCCATGTTACACAACCGACCGGCCTTTGCTCCTGTCCAAAAAAACGGCAAAGAATATGTAATGTCCGATGGTGAAAAATATATTCAAATAGCATGGCCTGAAGCCATTTTGGAAAACGAAAGCGGTTTTTGTGTGGGCTATCTGATGCCCCGCGTAGATTTAAGCCTTGCCGCTTCACTTGACCATTTTATGCAACGCGCCACCCGACAAAAACTCCATTTACCGGAAAATTATGATTATCGTGTTCGCATAGCCTGCAACCTAAGTTCGATGGTCGCGGCACTTCACGAAAAAGGGCACTATATTGTCGACCTAAAACCATCAAATGTATATGTATATAAAGAAAGTATGTTGGTCTCCATTTTGGACTGCGACGGCTTTTCCATTCACGGAGAAAAAAACCGTTATCCGGCAGAATTTGTAAGTGAAGAATATATATGCCCTGAAGGCATGAAACAAGATTGTGAGGAGATGGGCGAAGAACAAGACAAATTTGCCTTAGCCGTAATCATTTTCAAGTTATTAAACAACGGCATCCATCCGTTTTCCGGAATGCCGCGCAAACAAAACCAACAACCATTGACCATCCAGGAACGCATCGAACAAAACCACTACGCATACGGAGCTTGGGCAGACTTATACCAGTCTCCCCATCCCTATTCCATCCATGATTTTTTTACCAAAGAAACTTTAGAGCTTTTTGATCGTGCATTTGTAAAAGGGCTAAAACGCCCCTCCGCACAAGAATGGGAAGAACATCTTCGCAAGCTTATTTCCAATCTGAAGCAATGCAAAAAAAATCATCACCATTTTTATTTCACGTCAAAGGGCTGCGGCCTGTGTATGATGGAAGATAAGTTCAAATCGACCCTAATTGATGTCAAAAAACAAGCCAATAACCCCAAGACGGTAAGAGGCATGAGCATCGAAAATCTTGCCCCCGAGCAAATCGCCCGCCAAAAAAAGAAACAAACCCAACGCCTCAAAAAAATAAATCTCATAAGCTCGTTTATAATCTTTATATATATTTTGTTTTGGAGCCTTTTGTTCCCGATTATCTCTCCGCTGTCGCCCCAAATCGTCAAAATAGGTCTTGGAGGACAAGTATTGATAATCACCGCGATAATGACGACAATATACAAACTGTTAAAAAAGTTCAATTCCCGTGTTCCCCTGCTCAACAACCAAGCTGTTACAATGATTCTCTTCATCTATCCTCTGTTCTGCAGCATAATATGTTTTTTTGCTATCAACGAATTGCCTGTTGAAATACTTTTGCTTAATGAATAATTTTTCTATGCAAACTGTTTTATTTGTGATATAAAACAGGCAAATAATAAATTGAAAGGTAAAATTTTGTTGAATTTAAAACCCATAATGATATCCGGCAAAGAAGTTCTCCCCTTGATAGAAGGCGGCAAAGGTATCAATGCCAGCGACGGACGCAGCAGCGGCGCTTGGGCACACGAAAATTGTGTTGGCACATTTTCCGGCGTAAGCCCAGATTTTTATGACAATGCCGGCAATGTTGTCAGTGAATTTTTTTCCAAAAAATCACGTCCCGAACGCCACCAAGAAATGATTGAGCGCGCCATCAAAGGCGGTGTTGCACAGGCTCAAGTTGCTCACGAAATCTCAGGCGGCAACGGACGAATCCATATGAACATGCTTTGGGAAATGGCCGATTCGCAAACCGTCATCGAAGGTGTTTTAAGCAGGGCCAAAGGCCTCATCAACGGCATCACCTGCGGCGCCGGCATGCCCTATCATTTGGGCGAATTGGCCAGCAAATTCGGCGTTTACTATTACCCGATTGTATCTTCAGCAAGAGCTTTCAATATTTTGTGGAAAAGAGCATATAACCAATTTACCGAATTTTTGGGTGGTGTTGTTTATGAAGATCCATGGCTTGCCGGCGGACACAACGGACTTTCCAATGCCGAAAATCCCGAGCAACCGGAAACACCGTATAATCGCGTTGTCAAACTGCGCCAAGTTATGAATGAATGTAATTTGAAAGATATTCCGATAATTTTGGCCGGCGGAATTTGGAATCTCAAAGATTGGGAAGATTATATCGACAATCCCGAAATCGGCAAAGTTGCTTTTCAATTTGGCACTCGCCCGATGATCACCAAAGAAAGCCCCATCAGCGAAGCCTGGCAAAAGGTTATGCTCCACGTCAAAAAAGGCGATGTTATTTTGCAAAAATTCAGTCCTACCGGATTCTTTTCTTCCGCTATCAAAAACACTTTTTTGGAAAAACTTATCAATCGCAAAAATGGAGAAGTTGCTTTCAAGACCGAACAAGATGAAGAATTTTCGATTCCTTTTGAAATAAACAAACACAAATCTGTTTATATCAAACCTTGTGACAAAGAAAAAGCTGATAAGCAAATAAATGCCGGATATACAGAAATACAAGAAACTCCCGACCAAACCGTAGTTTTTTTAACCCCGAAAGAGTTGGAAGAAATGAAAGAAGACCGCAAAAATTGCGTTGGTTGTCTATCGCAATGTCAATTCTCAACTTGGTCAGCGTCCTCCCCGACAAAATCCACCGGAAAATTGCCCGACCCCCGTACCTATTGCATCCACAAGACTTTATACGAGGTTGGACACGGTGGCAGTGTTAAAGACCATCTTTTGTTTGCCGGACATCAGGTATATCGCTTTGCAACCGACCCTCTTTATCGCAACGGATGCATTCCAAGCGTTAAAGAACTGATAGATAAAATCAAAAACGGAGAATAAAAAAAAGGGAGACTTTTCAGTCTCCCTTAAAATTTATAGGCTACTTGAAAAAATTCACGACATAGTCGTAAATTTCATTCTGGTCGGCATAGCCGCCCCAGAAACCGCTGGTAGGCAGGTTTCCACCGATCCAGCCACCAAAGTGGTCGTAGATAGTGTAGCCCTCTGGGGTCTTGGTGCCGGTGTCCTTCCCTTGGAGGGCGAGGCACAACTCTCCGTTTCCGAAGAAGTTGCTCTCTCCGTCCTCAGAGAGGATAAGGAGACGTTGCTCTTTGTTGGGGTTGAACAGGCGATCGCAGACCGTAGCGGTCTTTGAGTGTCCCATCTTTACGATGGTCACCCCATTGACCTCTTCGGCAGCGGCGATTGCACGTTCAGCCTCCTGCTCCTGTTCAGGGGTAATACCCTGAGCTGAGCGGTCAAGGAGGCGTATTTCAGCCACCTCTTGCGGAGTAGCGTCCAGCTCAAGCATCCCGGGAATATACCCGGTGTCGTTGGCAGCAATGAGCTGCTGACGACGGGTCGGCTCCAGCCCGAAAAGGTCAAGAACCTGCAGGATACTTGCAGGCTTGCCTGCATTCTCGTTGTGGTGGTCCACAACGATTGCATTCTTAACCTGCTCGGCTCCAGATAGTTCAACGAGCACCGGAGTCTTCCCCTCAGAAGAAGCCTTAGCTATTTCCTCTGAATAGGCATCCACCGAAGCGCCCCAACCGAGGTGCTTGTCCACCACTTCAACGCCTGCCTCGCGGCACACGTTAATGATTTCAATCATCTCGGCGTCGTACCCACCACAGAAAACTACCATGTTGTTGCCATTAATTTTTGCTGTCATAATCAAAGATTTTTGACAACTTGAAAAACTTCCGACATCACTACACAAATACCTACTAAATATCAACTTTTTATACTTCTGAAATAAATTTTCGTTGGGTTTCAAATTACCTCAAATGCCTTGCACCGAGGCGGACTATTTGCAACAACGTCCAACGATAAAAATCGCCGCAAGGTTAATTCCTCGCTCTCCAAACTACTCTTTTTATTTCTCTATATAAATCGCCAATATCTTTCGATATTCAGTAGCTTATTCTTCCATTTTTCAAGCCTCATCAGTAAAGTAGCATAAAATTTCGCTGATGAGATTAAACATAATTACCGCCAGAAAAAATTCTGTATGCTCGCGGGGCTATAATCCTTGTTTTAGTGGAAAAAAGTTTGAGATGCCACCCTCAAACCACAATAAAACATATAGCCCGCTCGCGCGGTAAGAGAATAATAATATATCTCTAATATGTTTAGAGTTTCAATATACCACATTTTTCCGATTCGCACAATAGCTTTTTGTCTATTTTTTTCAAAAAACAAAAAAACAACCCATAATTTTCATTATGGGCTGCTTTTTTATCTGCTCACAACCACCATCGCTTCTCTAAGCAATCGCCCGTTTATCATATATCCGGTCTGCAACTCGGCCACAATCGTTCCTGCCGGTTTGCTTTTGTCTTCAACCTCTTGCACAACCTGATGAAAAGCCGGATCAAAAACATTTCCGATAGTTTCCATTTTGGTGATACCGAATTTATTCAGCACCTTCATCAACTCTGCTTCGGTCAACTCCACACCTTTCTTAAACTGTTGAAGTTGCTCCAAATCATCATTTTCGGCCGCCGCCAAAGCACGATGCAAATTATCAGCCACCACCAATAATTCTTTGGCAAAAGCCGAAATTGCATATTTTGACTGTTTTTCCATATCTTGGGCGCAGCGTTTCTTGGTATTTTCCAAATCAGCATAAGCTCTCAAATAATCGTCTTTCAACTTTGCATTTTCTTCTAATAATTTTTCAATTTCTGAACCTTGCTCATCAAGAAGCTCTTCTTCATTGACAATTTCTTGCTCCGCTTCTTGTTCTTCCAATTTCTCTTCAAGCTTATCCTTATCTTTTTTCATAACGTCCTCTTCAAATTTTTTAAAAGTAAGATATTTCACCTATAAGAAATTTAGTGAGTAAAAAACATCAAGTCAAGTATTGAAGTTTTTATTTAAGGTTTTAATTGATTCTTAAAACAGATGGTATATGTTATATGCATATTTTTGCATATATTGCCTAGTTTATGAAAGATTTATAATGAAAGCAAATTTGGTTACAACCGTTGATTATAAGCCTCTTCCGCTTGATTTTAACAAGAAAAAAACACCTGTTTCATATAGCACTGTCAACAACAAAAATCTCAGCACAATCCAAAATTTGGCCAACCAACAATGTATGGGGAAAAAAGAATGGGCACCGATTGATAAAATAAACGCTTGGATGATAACCGCCGAAACCGCCACTTTTATGAAATGGGGCGGGCTTGGAGTTGTCGCTTCCGAATTGCCTGAGGCTTTCAATAAAAATTTTTCATCAGAAAACGAAAAAATATCAATAGTAACTCCGTTATATCTCGGAAACACCGGCAAAAAAAATGCCTATTTGGAGGGCAATATATATAACGGTGCCGAAAATAAAAAAATATCTCTTACCAAAATTATCAGCCTAAAAGTTCCTTTTTGCAACGGGCACAACACGCTGGTAGAATATTCTACCGATGTTTTAATGGGAGAATTTAACGGCGTAACCTACTTGTTTTTGCAAAATGACAGATTTTTTTCCATCAATCCAAGTCCAAAAAACAACCCCGCTCAAGATGGTTGCTATGTCCTAAATGTTAACAATATCAACGAAGTAGAAAGGTTCGCCTTTTTCTCAAAAGCAGTATATTGTTTCATAAAGCACCTCATTTTGCACAACAATACTTCCATCAAAACACCCAACCTGTTGGTTGCCAACGATTGGCACAGTGGCGCTCTTTCCGGACTGACAAAATATTTAACAACTGCACAAGTAGAATCCGGACAGATGACCCAAAATTTAGCCGATTCGATTTCACAAATTCCAATCATTCACTTGGCTCACCACCTTGGCTATCAGGGATGGGATTATCCCAATACCGCAAGAATTCTAAATTCATTGTATGAAAACCTCAGCGCTCTTGTTTACAAAAACGCCAAAGCTATCAAAAACAGCAACCCTCGCACCACTAACACTTTGATAGTTTATGATTGCTACAATCAGGCATCTTGCAACTTTCACCTTGCCGACAGGGTTGTTACAGTTTCTAAAAATTATATGGAAGAAGTTTCAAAAGAGCTCGATTTCGGACTTGATTTTCGCGACATTTTAAAAATCCGCAAAGACCACCGCAACTTTTTCGGGATTGTAAATGGTTATGATAAAAATCTTATCTCTCCTAACCAAAACAAAATTGATGCCATAAATAAATATTTTGCTCCGTCAAATTTTGTTTTTTATGACCAAGATCATCTCCAAAACAAGCTCGAAGATAAAAAAGAATTTATCAAACTGATTTCGAAAATTGCCACCGACAAAGAGTTCAAAGAAAAAGTCATTCCTTTGATTGATATTTATAAATTTGCCGACATTTCAAAATCGATAAAACGTGTTGAAAGAACACCGATAATCTGTGCCACCAGCCGCCTTGTTGAACAAAAAGGTTATGATGTCGCCTCATCGGCAATTATCAATCTTGCTCAAAAATTTTCACATTTCAAAAATATCGATTTGCCTATTTTCATCTTGGGCGGTGCCGGCGATAATAACTATTTTGAAATATTGACCAACCTAAAAGACAAAATTACCGCCATAAATCCGAAATACGGCGACAGAATTTTTGTATTCCGCGGCTATCAAGACCATTTTGCCTATGCCATCCAATTAGCCTCCGATTTTTATATGATGCCGTGCCGTTTTGAACCCTGCGGTCTGACCCAAATGGAAGCAATGGCCAAAGGCACTCTCCCTGTTGCCATGTCAACCGGAGGTTTGGTTGATACAATCGAAAACGAAGTTGACGGCTTTAGAACAGCTGTATTTTTCTCTCCCAACAAGCGCAAAGTTTATGGCGCCAACTTAGATGCTCAACGTCTGAAAAACAATATTAATGCTTATACTGAAACATTAGAGAAAGCTCTCACCTATTTCTACCGCCAGCCTAAAAAAATAGCGCAAATGACTTCAAACGCCATGCACAAAGATTTTAGTTGGAATGTAGAAAACGGAAGCATCTACAAATATCGTCAGCTTTTCAAAACCGGCAGCTTGTAAAAAATTATATTTTTTACTTGTAAATATAAATTAAACCTAATATTTTGTAGGCGAAAAAATATCTCGTAAAGGAAGGAAAATACATGACCGACACTTCTGTAGCGGCACAAGTTGCCGCCAAATGGCGCAAAAAGCGCGGATCTTTAATTATGGCCTTGCACGAACTGCAAGACATTAAAGGCTATGTTCCTTGGGACGATGCTATGGAAATGGCAAAAGATATGAATGTCCCATTGGCTCGCATCTATGAAGTTTTAACTTTTTACAACTTCTTCAAGTTAGAAGCCCCCGGAAAAGCAGTTATATCTGTTTGCACCGGAACAGCTTGCTACTTAAAGGGCAACGACAAAACTTTAGAAGAATTCAAAAAGCAACTTGGCATAGACGAAGGCGAAAGCACCCCGGATAAAATGTTCCACTTGCAATGTGTTCGCTGTGTTGGTTGTTGCGGCTTGGCTCCTGTTTGTGTTGTCAATGGCAAAACCTATGGCAGAGTTACAACCGGAGATGTTTCCAATATCATTGCCGAATGGCGTAAAAAATTTGAAGATGAAGACAAGGAGTAAGCACCATGGCTGATATGAGCGAAATTGAAAAAAGATTTGACATTCACGAAATTGCCAAAACCAAACAACAAGAAATAGACAAATTTGATTGCAACATTTATTGCTGCCACTCAACAGGTTGCAAATCATCCGGCAGTGACGAGATATTAGATATCTTACAAAAAACCATTGAAGAACACAATTTGCAAGAAAAAGTCAGGATTGTAGCCACCGGTTGCATGGGGTTGTGCGCACAAGGTCCGTTAATCAGAGTTGAGATAAAAGGGCAAAAAGATGTTTTATATAAAAGAGTAGAGCCTCTCATCTCTCGCATCATCGTTACCGAACACATCATTCCGGCCCTAAAACTGAAAGCAAGCGAACAATTCACCTTGCCGGAAGTATTGCAAAAATATGTTCTCTCGCTTGATTTACCTTTCTTTACCAAGCAAGAAAAAGTCGTTTTGAAAATGGCCGGACACCTAAATCCTGAAGATATTCAAGAATATATGGCAGCAGGCGGTTATTTAGCTTTGGAAAAAGTCTTAAAAACTATGACACCTGCCCAAGTTATTGAAGAAATCAAAAAATCAGGCCTTCGTGGCCGCGGCGGCGCAGGTTTTCCAACCGGCAATAAATGGGATTTTGCTTCCAGAGTAAAAGCTGAAGATTCTAAATTTATCATTTGTAACGGTGATGAGGGTGACCCGGGTGCTTATATGGACCGCAGTATTTTGGAATCCAACCCGCACGGCGTTATCGAAGGTATGATGATTGCTGCTTATGCCATCGGCGCAACCGAAGGCTGGTTCTACATCAGAGCAGAATATCCTTTGGCCGTTGAGCGTATTGAAAAAGCCATAAAAGCCTGCAAAAAGAACCGCTTGCTCGGCAACAACATCATGGGCACAAATTTCAATTTTAACATTGATATTCGCCTTGGTGCCGGTGCTTTCGTTTGCGGTGAAGAAACTGCTCTCATCCACTCTATCGAAGGCAAAAGAGGAACTCCTCGCCCGCGTCCGCCATACCCGACAGACAAAGGCTTGTGGGACAAACCGAGTTGTATTAATAATGTTGAAACTTTGGCCAATGTTGCTCCGATTATATTAAAAGGAGCAGAATGGTTCTCTTCTTTCGGTACGGCAACTTCCAAAGGTACAAAAGTTTTTGCCTTAACCGGACAAGTTGAACATTCAGGACTTATTGAAGTTCCGATGGGAACAACCATCAACGAAATCGTCAACGAAATCGGCGGCGGTGTTCCAAACGGCAAAAAGCTTAAAGCTGTTCAAACCGGTGGTCCTTCCGGCGGTGTAATTCCGACAGAATACATCAATTTACCACTTTGCTATGATGAACTGAAAAAAGTCGGTTCCATCATGGGCTCCGGTGGTATGATTGTTATTGATGAAAGTTCTGATATGGTTGATTTGGCAAAATTCTATCTCGATTTTACGGTTGATGAATCTTGCGGCAAATGCGCACCATGCCGTATTGGCGGCAAACAAATGCTTATGCTGTTAGAAAAAATCAGCAAAGGGCAAGCCACAAAAGAAGACATTAACACTCTGCAACAAATTGCTAATGCCATGCAAAAAGCATCACTCTGCGGTTTGGGCCAAACAGCTCCAAATCCGGTGCTTTCAACCTTACGTTTCTTCAGAAAAGAATACGAAGCAAAAGTATCTAAAAACAAAGAATAAGAGGAGCTAAAATTATGGTAAAATTAAAAATTGATAATCAAGAAGTTGAAGTTGCCGCAGGCACCTCTATTCTGGACGCCGCACGCAGTGTGCAAATCGAAATCCCGACCTTGTGCAAACATCCGGACGTTGACCCGTCTGCCGGTTGCGGAATGTGTATTGTCCGTGTTAACGGACGCATCATGCGCTCTTGTTGCACCCCGGTTGCAGAAGGTATGGAAGTCATTACCACCGATGCCGAGCTTTTTGAAGTTCGCCGCATGGTTTTGAAATTGATTTTGAGCAACCACCCGAATTCTTGCCTTTCCTGTGCCCGTTCCGGTCATTGTGAATTGCAGGACATGGCTAATGTGTTCAACATTACCGACGCTCCGTTGCCAAATTTAACCAAAAAGACACCTATCGACGATTCTACCAAAGCCATTGTTCTTGACAGTTCCAAGTGCATACTTTGCGGTCGCTGCGTTGATATCTGCCAAAACAAACAAAACATTTGGGCTTTGAGTTATCTCAATCGCGGTTTGGCCACTCGTATAACTCCGGCCAACGGTATCAACTTGGAAGACAGCCCATGTATCAAATGCGGACAATGCTCTGCCCACTGCCCGACCGGTGCTATTGTAGAATATGACGATACCGGCAGAGTTTGGGAAATGTTGCGTGATCCGGAAATTTATACCATTGTGCAAATTGCTCCGGCAGTTCGTGTTGCAATTGGTGAAGAGTTCGGATTCAAATTCGGAGCTAACTTAACTGGCAAAACTTATGCTGCCTTACGCCGCATGGGTTTTGATAAAGTATTTGACACAAACTTTGGTGCCGACTTAACTATCATTGAAGAGGCCACCGAGTTTGTCCGTCGCTTTACTCAAGAGCCGGAAAGCTTGCCGATGTTCACATCTTGCTGTCCTGCTTGGGTTGATATGCTTGAAAAATTCAATTCCGATATGATTCCGCACTTCTCAACCTGCAAATCTCCACAAGCAATGGTCGGTGCTTTGGCAAAAACCTATTTTGCCGAGAAGAACGGCATTGACCCGAAAAAAATTCGTGTTGTATCAATAATGCCTTGCACCGCCAAAAAATGGGAAATTGTCCGCAGCCAAGATATGAGTTCTTCCGGCTATCAAGATATTGATGTATCCATCACCACGCGCGAATTTGCCAAAATGATTAAACAAGCCGGTATAGATTTTTGCAACATTGCAGAAGAAACAGCCGACAATCCTTTGGGTGAATATTCCGGCGCCGGAACAATTTTCGGTGCAACCGGCGGCGTTATGATTGCAGCCCTTCGCACTGCATATTTCTACATTACCGGACAAGAATTGGCGCAACCGGACTTTACCGATATTGAGGGCTTGGAAGGCATCAAAGAAACAACCGTAACCATCAACGGCAAAGATATTCGTATTGCGGTTGCTCACGGTGTCGGTAATGTGGAAATTATCTTGGATAGAATTCGCCAAGCAAAAGCCAACGGCGAAGAATTGCCATACCACTTTGTCGAAGTAATGGCTTGCCGCGGCGGTTGTGTTGCCGGAGGAGGACAACCTCGCGTTATCGGTGCACCTTTTGCCAAACCTTATGGCATTACTGATGAAATCAGACAGAAACGTGCCAACGGTTTGTTTGAAGAAGATTTGAACGCCAAAAACCGCTTTTCTCACCACAATGAGTCGATTAAAACCTTGTATAAAGATTTTATCGGCAATCCCGGTGGCGAAAAAGCACATCATCTTTTGCATACTCACTACACACCGCGAGATATGTACAAGAGCAAATAATTTACAACACAAAAGGCGTCAATCGACGCCTTTTTTATTTTTCAATATCTTTGAAATATTTGATTGTATCCGGCTCAAGTTCGCTTGCCGCCTCGTTGTCGCAAACAATTATTCCGTGCTGATGATTTTGCAGCACACTGATTGTCCATTTGTGGCTGACCGCTCCCTCAATTCCATGATAAATTGCCTTAGCTTTTTTAACTCCGTTTGCCAAAATAATCACTTCTTTTGCATCCATAATCGTCCCCACTCCGACAGTCATCGCCCTTGTCGGCACCTTGCTGATGTCATAATCAAAAAAGCGGGAATTTACTTTGATTGTATCGGAGGTTAAAGTTTTAATTCTGGTACGAGAAGTCAGTGATGAAAAAGGCTCATTAAAAGCAATATGCCCGTCCTCGCCGATTCCTCCCAAAAACAAATCTATACCACCGCAACCGGCAATTGCTTTTTCATAATTTTCGCACTCAAGTTGAGCATCTTTTGCCATGCCGTCCAAAATATGAATATTCTCTTTTTTAATATCTATATGATTAAAGAAGTTCTCAAACATAAAATAATGATAACTCTGCGGATGGTCAGCCGGCAAACCGACATATTCATCCATATTAAAAGTAATCACATTTTCAAAAGAAACTTTGCCTTCTTTATACATTTTTATCAATTCACGATAAACCCCGAGCGGAGTCGAGCCGGTAGGCAAACCCAAAACAAATTTCTTATTTTCCGTTGGTGCAAAAGCATTTATTTTGCTCACAATATACTCAGCCGCCCAAGCCGAAACGCTTTCATAATCGGGTTTTATAATAACTCTCATTTACAAATTCCTTTTTCAAAAACATTCCCCTTAATAATGGTCTTCAAAACCTTAAAATTCTTATCAAACACCACCAAATCTGCATCATACCCCGGCGCAATCAATCCCAAATGCTCCTGCTTCATAATATTTGCCGGATTATAAGATGCCGTTTGCACTGCCTGTTCTATTGGCAATCCCCAAGACACCAAATTTTTTACTCCCTCAATCATTGTCAGCGCCGAACCTGCAATCACATCATCTGATTTCCGCAAAAAGCATTTATCCAAATATACTTCTTCTCCGTTGGCAAATAAATGTTTTGCTTTTTGCTTGGTCGGCTTTAGGGCATCTGTAACCAAAACAACCTTATCAACCGGCTTGCACTTAAACAAAAATTTTACAATATCCGGATTGATGTGAAATCCGTCAGCAATAATCTCACACGACAACTCCGGATGAATAAACACCGCACCGACCACACCGGGGTCTCTATGATGGATTCTGCTCATGGCATTAAACAAATGCGTAACATGCATAATCCTCGCCTGCATAGCCTCTACCATTTGTTTATATGTCGCATTGCTGTGCCCGGATTGCAAAATAATTCCCTGATCAACACACATCAAAGCCAGCTCTCTCATCCCTTTAAGCTCCGGCGCAACCGTCATATTAATAATATTGCCTTGCCCTATCGCAATAATCTCTTTCATATATTCCAAATCAACCGGCGAAATTGCATCCGGCGACTGCACCCCCAATCTTTCAGGCGAAATAAACGGACCTTCCAAATGCATACCTAAAATTCTCGCACCTTTTTCATGCCCCATTGCCTTGAGAATACTAATCATCCCCTTAAACAATTTTTCCTTTGGAGCCGAATATAATGTCGGGATAAAAGAAGTAACTCCGTATTGCGGCAAAATCTCCGACATCTTCAAAATAGATTCGGGGCTCATATCATCTGTACCAAAACCGCCGATTCCATGTATATGCGTATCAATCAACCCCGGCGCAATATAAGCCCCTTTAAGGTCAACAAATTTTGTTTCCGGCTTAAATTGTTTTTGCTTAAAGCGCGCCTCATTAAATACATCAATAATCTTATATTGCTTAATCAACACAGCGCAATCATGCATAACCGAATAGCCGTTAACAAGTGTTGCATTATGAAAACAAATCTCCATATTCTCCCCCTTTTATATGGATTGATTATATCGCAAAATTTTAACCAAAGTCATTAAAAAAATTTTTTCTTTTTTTTCGTTGCATAGACCACAAATTTCCCCAACCGTTAACCGGCTGAACTTTGTTTTTTGAAACAAAATTCCACTTTCTGCTAAAAAATACCGATGTTGTTTTTGTATAACAATTCATCGGGCAAAATCCGTAAAAATCCACCTGCAACAAATCTGCCTCTCGCAAAATTTTCACTGCCTGCACATATTCTTCGCTGGTATTAATTCTGTCACTGTCATCCAAAATAATCATCCCACCGTCGTTCAAGGCTTTTACCGCCGCCGCGGCACATTCTTTTCTTCTCTTCCCATCAATTACAATCACATCATATTTTTCGTTGTCTTCAAAAATGGCCGCATCATAGCCTTCTCCTTCATCGCGCCACCTGATATCCAAATTTTCATATCTAAACTCGCTCTTCCATTTTTCAAACCAGTCCGTCTTATCTTCAATACTCACAACTCTTTTTGCTCTTTCCGCCCAAAAAGCCGAAGAATATCCGCAACCAAACTCAAATATTTTCAATTTTGAATAATCAAACTGCGACAAATATTCAATTGCCGGATAAGTGTACCATGGGATCGGATTTCCATCTTTATCTGCGCAAATTTTTTCATCAATACTCTTTTCAATGGCAAAATCTTTTTGCCACATCTCAACAAATTTTTGAAACTTTTCGCTAACCATTCCTACCTATTGGCAGCTCCTGCCATCCTCAACAACATTCTGCTGACAATATCTTCTTCAGGCATTCCGGTTGTTTTACAATCTTTCTCCACGTCATAAAGAACTTCCAATGCCGACAACAACTTATCTTTTCTCCATTTTCTAAGTTGCATCTTAAAGTCATCTTCTCTATAAAACATCAACTTCGGGACCAGTCTTTTTAGTGCTTCATCCTCACTCTCTCCGCGCTCCAACCCTGCCGCGCATAGCAACAACTTCATTACATGATATTCCATAGACTTGACCAAAGAAACCGCTTCATTCCCCTCATCCAAATATTTTTCAAACAATTTTTCGGCACCGGCTTTGTTGCCGTTCATCACCGCATAGCATATATCCTCACTGCTCGAGTTTGATTGATCGCTTATAACTTTTGCCACAATATCCAATGTAACATTTTTTGCATCACCCATATATGTTTTAAGCTTCTCAATTTCCGATAAATTTATCATTCTGTCATTAGAAAGCCTCGAACACAAAAGTTGAATAGCCGCCGAATCAAACGTTAGCCCTGTTGCTCTTAAAACATGAATAATATCCTCGTTTTTATCATCATAACAGGCATAACCTGCCATATCATTACTACTTTCGGCCAACTTTACTAAGGCAGATTTTTTATTTAAATCAGTCGCATACATCAGCAATAAATTATCAGATTTGCTTTCATCAAGCATTTTTCTAATATCTTTTGAAAGCCGATCTGAAATTTCGCGCACAATAATAACGCGTCTTCCTCCCATCAGAGACTGCGCATTATATTCTGCAACCAACTTTCCAAAATCCTCAAGCACACTTTCACCCGAAATGTCTGCCACTTGGAAAGCATCATTCAAATCTGCACAAACCGAACGAGCAAGCCTTTTTATACTGTCCAAAATCAATCCGTCATTAGAGCCATAAACCAATATAGCCTTAATATTTTTATCGGTTTTTTTTATAAAATTATCAATTTGTAGCGTCTTAAAAATCATTTGGATTACCCTGTTGGGTAGCAATACTATGGAAATATGCGCCCAAACGCAAAGAGATATCATTGGCTATAATTTTTGCCGCATCTTCATCACCTTTTTTCTTTGCTATTGTTGTAGAATAAGGATTCGCCAAAATATCATAACCGCTATACGCAACACTGTCACCTCTCAACAAGGTATTATCATTATCAGTCATATAATAAGAAACCCTATATTTTACCATTTTACGTGTTGCCGTAATATCAGAGCGTAAAGCCTGATTTCTCTCTGTTTTGCTTTCAAGTTTTACAAAAAGCCTATATTTTGGCCTATTGGGTTGCCCTTTAGGAGAAAGCAAATCAATCAAATCATTTCTCATCATTTGCCCAAATCTGTCACTTATAGGCATAACCTTAACCTTTGCCATTTCCTGAGAAATAGATGTATCAAATTCACCCTTAAAATACCAAGCGTTATCCCCCTTGCGTTCAACATACAAAGGCTCAAATCCGCATGCCGAAACAAAACTTATCAGCACAAAAAATATAAATTTTCTATACAACAATGTTCACAATCCTATTTGGTACAACAATTATTTTCTTGATATTGCAACCCTCAATTTGACGAGCAACATTTTCAAGTTGCAAAGCCTTTTTCTCCACTTCTTCTTTTGGAGAATCTTTTGGCATTTCGATAGTGCCGCGCATTTTGCCACAAATCTGCACAGCCAAAGTTACGACATTATCTTCTGCCAATTTTCTATCACCTTCCGGCCATTTTTCATTGACAATGGTCTTGTCATATCCAAGCCTTGCCCACATTTCTTCAGCTATATGCGGTGCAAATGGTGACAAAATTTTTAGTAATACTTCATACATTTCCTGAGGAATCTCATCCATTGAACTCAAATAATTTACATAAGTCATCAGTGATGAAACTGCAGTATTAAACTTCATAGTTTCGATTCTCTCATCAACTTCCAAAATGCACTTATGCATTGCTCTCAAATCTTTTTCTGTCGGTTTTGATTTAGAAACCTTCTTAAATAATGAGTATATTTTACCGACAAAACGATAAACACCCATCAAGCTTTCTTCCGACCACATTGCCGCTTGATCAAACGGACCAATAAACATTTCATAAAGTCTGAATGTATCGGCACCGAAATTTTCGACAATCTCATCCGGATTAACCACATTGCCGCGTGATTTTGACATTTTCTCGCCATTAGCTGCCAAAATCATACCATGAGAAGTTCTCTTTTTATATGGCTCCTTTGTCGAAACACAACCGCAATCATACAAAAACTTATGCCAAAATCTCGAATATAAGAGGTGCAACGTCGTATGTTCCATACCCCCGTTATACCAATCAACATTCATCCAATAATCAAGAGCCTCTTTAGATGCAAACTCTTTATCATTATGCGGATCACAATATCTCAAAAAATACCATGAAGAACCCGCCCAATTCGGCATAACATCAGTCTCACGGCGAGCTTTTCCTCCGCATTTCGGACAAACCGTATTAACCCAATCAGTAGCTTTTGCCAAAGGAGAAGAACCATCATCATTCGGCAAAAAGTCTGTAACTTCCGGCAGTTCAAGTGGTAATTCCGATTCCGGCAAAGGCTGCCAACCACAGTGTTCGCAATAAACCATCGGTATCGGCTCGCCCCAATAACGTTGGCGAGAGAACACCCAATCCCTAAGTTTGAAATTTACTTTTGCCTGACCAAAACCGTTCTTAACCGCATAATCTATCGCCGCACGCATACCATCTTCTTTGTTCATACCATTCAAAAATTCAGAATTGATATGCGCTCCGTCCTCTTCCCAAGCTTGTTGCGAAATATCGCCGCCTTCCAAAACTTGAACAATCGGCAAATTAAAAGCTTTGGCAAAATCATAATCTCTTTGGTCATGAGCCGGCACAGCCATAATTGCGCCTGTTCCATAACCTGTCAAAACATAATCCGAAATAAATACCGGTATCATTTGCCCGTTATAAGGATTTCTTGCCTTGATTCCTTTCAATTCCACACCGGTCTTTTCATCACCTGCTGTGCGTTGCAAATCAGATTTTTTTGCCGCCTCTGCAACATAAGCCCAAACTTCATCTTTATTTTCAAATCTATCCATATATTTTGCCACAAACGGATGTTCCGGCGCCATTACCATATATGTAACACCGAAAGCCGTATCGGGGCGAGTTGTAAACACTCTCAATTTTTCATCGGCAAAATCAAAATCGAGCTCTGCACCTTGTGATCTGCCAATCCAATTTATTTGTTGGGTTTTAACTCTATCAATAAAGTTCAACTCATCTAAATCATCAATCAACCTGTCGGCATATTTCGTTATAGCAATCATCCATTGCTCTTTATCTTTGCGCTCAACTTCTGCACCGCAACGTTCACATTTGCCGTCAACAACTTCCTCATTTGCCAACCCGACTTTACAACTCGGACACCAGTTAATCGGTATTTTTGCCTTATAAGCCAACCCCTTCTCAAAAAATTTCAAAAACATCCACTGTGTCCATTTATAATATTCAGGATCACAGGTTTCTATACATCTGTCCCAATCAAAACTAAATCCCAAAGACTTCAATTGGCGTTTATAATTGGCAATATTTTGCTTTGTAGAAACAGCAGGATGAATACCTGTTTTAACGGCATAATTTTCCGCCGGCAATCCAAAAGCATCAAATCCCATCGGATACAAAACATTATAACCTTGCATTCTTTTTTTGCGCGCAACCGCATCCAAGGCAGTATAAGAACGCGGATGACCAACGTGTAACCCGACACCTGACGGATAAGGGAACTCAACCAACAGATAAAATTTTTCCTTATTTTTATCTACCTCGGCACGATAAACTTTTTCATCTTCCCAAATTTTTTGCCATTTCTTTTCAATAGTTCTAAAATTATAACGATCCTCCAAAGCCCATTCCTTTTGCCATTCTGCAAAATCTTTGCCGTTATAATGAGTATTAGCTGCGCTCATAAAAAACCTTTCTTTATTCTTTTTGATTAAATTTTACTTGAGAATATAGCATTTATCAGAAAAATACAATAGCGGAATTTATTTTCCCCTTGTATTTATTCATGCATTTTTCTAAACTATCCTCGTTATCACTCCAAAAGAAAGGCAAAATTCTTGGATATCAGGCTTTTATCATTGAGAATATATCAAAAACTTCTCTCCGGAAATTTTAGCAACGAATTTGATAGCATAATCGATTCGCAAGAAAAAGCTTTTTGCAAAAGACTTGTTTTGACTGCATTAAGAAAGCACCAATTTTTAAGAAGCGCAATCAACAACTACACTTCAAAATCCTTACCGCAAAAATTATCTTTTTCCCACTTATGTATCTTTCTCGGAGCAACCGAAATTCTTTTTTTCAGCACACCGGAATACGCCGCTGTCAACAGTTATGTTGCTTTTGCCAAAAAAGATAACAAATTTTCCGGCGGTTTTGTAAACGCCATACTTCGCAAAATTTGCCAAAACAAAGATACCATAAAACAACAGCAAAATATATTTTTCCCAAAATCTTTTCGTCAGTTGTTGCAAAAAGATTACACAAAAACCCAAATTGACAATATTGAATCTGCCTGCACTCAAGAGCCCCCGCTTGATATTACGGTAAAAAATAATGCAGAAGAATGGGCAAAAAAATTAGAAGGACAACTAATGCCCAACGGCAGTATTCGACTTTTTTCCGCCGGCAACATTCCCGATATCCTTGGCTACGAACAAGGACAATGGTGGGTGCAAGATTTTTCATCATCACTTGCCATCCAATCTTTGAACAATATAAAAGATAAAAAAGTCCTCGAACTCTGTGCCGCTCCCGGGGGAAAAACCGCCCAACTGACTAACGAAGGTGCAAAAGTAACTTCCGTAGAAATATCGCCGGCTCGCATCAAAACCATGCAACAAAATCTGCAAAGGCTGAATTTTGAGCCGGAAAAAATCATTTGTGAAGATGCCATAGCCTTTTTACAAACCGATTCCTCTGTTTATGATATCATAACCATAGATGCTCCTTGCTCGGCAACCGGCACTTTGCGCCGACATCCCGAAATTGTGCATACTCGCACCACAAAAGACATTGCTCAAAATCAAACAATCCAAAAAAACATGCTTGAAACTGCTGCCTCCCATGTTGCAGACGGTGGAACCTTATTATATTCTGTCTGCTCATTATCAAAAGCCGAAGGCGAAGAACAAATCAGATTTTTTTTGAAAAATCACCAGAATTTCAAAATATTACCGATTACTTTTTCAAAATTATCAAAAAAATCTCAAGATGAATTAAAAATTTTAACAACCGAAGAAGGCTTCATCCGTTGTCTGCCCTATCATTTCGCACAATTTGGCGGCATTGATGGATTTTTTGTTGCTCAATTGCAAAAAGAAATTTTGTAGAGAATTTTTTAATCCATTTGCAATATAATTTAGAAAATTTGAATTTCAAATATTTAGGAAACAAAAAGATGAGCACCAATTTCATTATATCCTTAGTATCCGGTTTTTTAAGTTTTATTATTCCGCCGCTGCTCTATAAATTTTCACCGCAAAGCTCGGCTCCGTTTAACAATCAACCCAAAAACCGACTTTTCTTGCCCATATTGATATCCATATTTATCATTTGCGGAGTAAATTACTTTATATGTTTTGATAACAAAGATTTCCTAACTTCATTCACGCTCATTGAATTTTCTACACCTTTTGCTCTGACCGGCCTATTGTTTTTCATCAGTCAACTCAACAAAACATCCAAATATTTCACTTTTTGCCTTGCCCTGGCAAGCATAGCCGCCTCATTTAGCATACCGGCCGATTCTATTGCCGCAATCTTACCTCTGCCGGCATATCTGAATCAACTGCTCATAATTGTTGCGTGGTTTTTATTCTCTTATATATATCGTTACGCCAACAACGGCAGTGCCACACTTGGCATCCAATCAGCCGCAATTGCTTTTGGTATAGCCATACTTGGCATGGTTAACGCCATTCCCTTCTTTCTTGCTTTGATTGCCCTAATATTTGGAACTGCTTTTACAGCACTCGCCGGCATAATGTGGCCGCCGGCCAAAAACAACATTTCCGATAATGTAGCATCTTGTGCAGGCTTCATTATTTTTGCGCTCATAGCTTGGGCGGCAACAGAAAATGCCATCAGTTGCGCCATCACATTCTCAATGCTGTTTATCATAGATTTTATTTGGGCAGCAATACTTCGTTTGACTTTTATTGAACAATATTCCAACATCAAAAACAACACCGCATACCAAGAAGCTCTTTCCGCCGGTTTTTCAGCCCAATTAGCAACTTCATTTTTGTGCAGAGCACAAATCATTATTGTTCTTTTGGGCGTTTTCCAAGCATATAGCAACCAACCGCATTCTCTTTTGTTGTTTTCTGTTTTCATAACCATTTGGCTTTTATACAAACTGCGCAATTTATCATTGGAAACAAAATCCCTAAAAGATATAAACAAGGAAGTTATTGCCGATATTCAAGACCGCATAAATGATGTAAAACAATATATAGACAAGGATGACAATCAGCAATGACTTGGGATTTGAAAAAATTTTTTAATAAAGAAACTGAAACTGCTTCTGCCTCAAAAAATGCAGGAGAACCCATACCTCAGTTTAAAATTATTGTTGCCGATTTTTACGACAATGCCAGCAGCAACGGCGCAATAAACCTTGCCACCGCGCTCAACAACTGCGAAGGGCTTGATGTTAGTGCATACACTGAAGACTTTGACCACTCTTTTCTCAACTTGGAAAGCCGCAATATTTTTGACCTCATTGATACCGGCAACACAATCTTACAGCAAAAACAAGCCGACACCATCATTTGGGGCTATCGCGACAAAGGTTCAATTCGACTAAACTTTCAATCTCCTTATCAATATGAAGACAAAGGAAACACTTTCATTTCTTTGATGGACAGCTTTTATCTTCCTGCCGAGTTTTTAGACGGACCATCAGCACAAATTTCAGCAGATTTACTCTTGTTGCTATATGGTGCGATAATAAGTTCGGTCAACCCGACAGAAAGAGAAAAACAAATTTATAAAAAATACCTCCTAAAAAAAATATCCTACCAATTATCACAAATCGATTCTTTACAATCTCTCGAAGAAATCTATCTTCCATATGTTCTAAACCTGTTAGGTGTGATCTACTTAAGCCTTGCTTATGACAGTCAACATGGCGACGACTTCAAAATTATTAACGACCTTTTCACCAATGCCTTACAGCACCAAAACCAAATTTTGCACCCCACACATTTGGGTTGCATATACAACCACCTGGGCCAGCTTTACGATTGCGCCACACATTACCAAAACCGCCCTTCGTCATATTTTCGCAATTCCATAAAAAACTACCGGCAGGCACAAAAATATCTAAGCAAATACACATATCCTTACGATTATGGATACATCTGCTACAAACTGTCCAATTTATATGTAAACTATTGGAAACAAACCGAGGACATCCAAGCCCTAAGAGATGCCGTGTTCCAAATGCGTGAGGCCGAAAAAGTATATACTCAAACACTTTTCCCAAGTTTTTGGGCATATATACAAGGGGCTCTCGGATATTTATTGCACAACATCGCTCATTTAACCAAAAGCGATGAACTATACAATCTTGCAATTGATGCTTATCAAAACCAACAAAAAATCATCACCGAAAAGAAAGATCCTCTGTCTTGGGGATATATCCAAGAAAAAATCGGACATATATACTATCTTCAAGGGCGTAAAAACAATAACATTTCCATTTTAGAAGAAGCGCTATCATGTTTTCACGATGCCTTATTTATATATGAAAATGCACAAATTCTGCCATATATAAAACAAACCAAAATTGATATCGAAAAAGCCCACCGACTGCTAACCGAGTTGAAAGAAAAAGAACAAGAAGAAAGAGAACAGGAAGAAAAAGATTATGACGAATAAAAAAACCTCCCAAAAGGGAGGTTCTTTCAACTAAAAACCCATATTACTTAGCAGCTTTCTTTGCCGCAACTTTTGTCACACGAGCTGACTTATTTTTTACAACTTTTTTCTTCGGAGCTTCTGCTTTTGCTGAAGTTCCTTTTTTCTTTGCAACAGATTTTTTAATTTTCTGTGCTTCCGGTGTCAACTCATCTGTGCGTGCAGATTCCAAATAAGAGTCCAAACCGCCGTTATGCTCAATAGAACGAAGAGTTTTGGAGCAAATTTTCAGCTTAAAAAACTTATTCAAAGCCTCACTGAACAAAGAAACAACCTGCAAATTCGGCATAAAACGACGACGAGTACGATTATTTGCGTGGCTAACATTGTTGCCGCTCATAACGCCGGTGCCGGATATATCACATTTTTTTACCATAACTATTATCCTTACAAAAAATAAACTTGTTGCTTGTTAATAGCCACATTATTGCTCAAAGTCAAGGATTTTTTACAAAAAATAAAAAAAATGTAGCATTTAAATTCTTTTCAATGTAATAATACACATATCCTGTGCCCGTAGCTCAGCTGGATAGAGCGTTGGCCTCCGACGCCAAAGGCCGTGGGTTCAAATCCCTCCGGGCACGCCATTGCAAAATTGACAAAACAATTTTACTTGACAAAACAATTTTTTATTGCTAACAATTACGGCGACAAAAAAATTTTTTTGTTTAATTACTTAATCAATCAATCACCAAAAAAAAATTAACGCTATGGAAAAAATTTTGAATCCAAGCATGATGCTCACACTGATTATCGTGTGCAGTATTTTGGTAATCGCAGCGATTACCATGGCATTTTTGTTCTACAAAAAGAACAAGAAAGACCAAGAAATTAGCAACCAGCTTTTATGCCGGCTCGACGCTCAAGACATTGAGCTCAACGGCCACGGCGAAAAGATTGAGAACGCGCGTTCTTTTTCCAAAAGAATGTCCTTGCTGATGCTTCAGGAACAAAACTCCTACCTCAAAGAGGTTGCTTTTGTTCTTGATACATATATCAGCAAGAACAACTTGCAAATTGAACACGGTTTTCTGCCGTCCGAAATCGGCCGCGTTCGCAACTCGCAGTTATCGTTCTTGAAAGAGAACGTCCTGCATTACACAAAGTCACTTGATTCGGACACATACCAATCCGAACTCAAGAGTCTCGCTAGTGCCTAACCCTTAAAATCCAAAGTTATGAGTAAGAAACTTTTTTATGGGTTGGTCATTATTATGTTGGCCTGCGTAGCATTAGTTTCATGGAAACTGATGATCTTCATTGCAGTTGCTGTCGGCATTGCCGTGTTTGTCTTTGGCAAAAAAAATGTTCAAGATTTTATCTCGGGCAACTACAAAAAGGCCAAGACAAAATTGGCCAAAGCCTACGATCGGCTAGTCACAGAGGATCCTCGTGTCGTCACGAACGTTTCTTCAGCTCCGGCGGAACAACAAGGATTCTACAAGGTGTTAATTCTTACCGAAGACGGCAACGAATACTCCACCCTTATCCCCCAAGGCGATCCAATTCCAGCCTCGATTAAAATTGGGACCAAAATCATAATCGCCAAAGGAATTGCTCTATCCGAAGATGATGGTATAAGCAAAAAATATTATATCATCATCGGTGACGAAAAGTATGAATGTGTTTAATCTGACAAAAACAAACGGTTATGGTTAAGCTCATCTTATTAATCGTCATCTGTGTATTAGCTGGATTCATCTTCTTTCTGACAAGAAGAATCTCGCGTCTCAAAAAAACAGGTGCTCCAGTTGAGCCTACATACTTTCTTGGTGAATCTAAAGAGACTGACCCGCTCAAAAAAGAATTTGAGAAGTCATATCAAAAGACTCAACATCTCAAGCAATACGATTGGCAACAAGAAGTACTGTGGAAGATGGAACAACAGAGGCTGGACAAGCTCAACGGGCTTCTGATGTTAAAAGATCAGAAAATGCACGAGTTTGAGATGAAAAAATACGAGTTTACTCAGTCCATTGAGTTATACAATCTTTTGTGTAGCTTGATTGAAAGCAGCCCGTATTTGGCCAGCAACCTTCGAAAACACCCTCAAGAAGAGTCGGTGATAATATTGAAAAATGCTGCCAACTTGACACCGGAACAATATAACAAACACAGAACTATGTTGTTCCAAGTGGTTGAGACGGTACAGAACCAACAGCTGCAACCTATCTCTCCGGTATTAGCGCAGCAACAATTCCAGCCGGTCACTCCGGTATCATACAAGGAAGCCAATTAGGCTTCCTTTTTTTTATGTCCGACAACAACCTGAAAACAAAAAGGTTTACCAATACTTAACCTTGATAAGCTAAAATCGGCATATCAAATCTACTTTAAGGACTAAAAACATGAAAGAATACAAAATATTTTTATACTCAGAAAATGTCTTTGCTTCCATCTTTTTCAATGGCGGCAAAGTTGATCCCGTAAAATTAACCCAAGCTTTGAACCAACAAGCCGCCCAAGGTTGGGAGGTTAAAACTCTGCAAAGAGAAAATCGCCGCACACTTTTATTTTTCTCTCGTGAGGCTTTTGTTTTTGTTTTGGAAAGGGATAAAAAATGAGCTTAAAAACTTTTAAATTATGAGCAAA
This sequence comes from Alphaproteobacteria bacterium, assembly GCA_017961285.1. Classification (GTDB taxonomy): domain Bacteria; phylum Pseudomonadota; class Alphaproteobacteria; order RF32; family CAG-239; genus JAFUYI01. The sequence continues at coordinate 26,128 of JAGCXO010000023.1, forward strand.
TAAATTAACCCCGTTGAATTTTTTCAACGGGGTTGCTTTTTTGTAAAAACACATAAAACTTGACACTTTTGAAAAATCATCTAAATTGAGCACCCTCAATAATATTTCATAAATTATTATACACTTAAATTTTTTATTATGGCAAAAAAAGCTATTTTAATCGGTAAAATTTCCAGAATTGCAAAACTCTGCGGTTCCGACAGAACAGAATTAACCATCGATGTGCGCGAAACAACAATAGATGGCTCCTTGTTTGCATTTGGCACACAAGTATCTTGCACCGTCAGCAACACCATCGCTCGCGATGTAGAGACCAAAAGAATCAGCGCGCTTTCAATCGGTGACAACGTGACGATTGAGGCCGAAAAACTCGACCACATGGGTTGGACAATCACAGCTCTTAGCCACCACCACCCAACCATATGTCCGTTCGCAGATTATCTCAACAATCTGGAAGAAGAACTTGCCAAACGTAACAAGTAAAAGAAATCTCGCTAAACACTATCGTTTAGCGAGATTTTGTGTATCCCTTCACCCACATTACAAAAAAACCTCCCATTCTTGGGAGGTTTTCAAAAAAATTGGAGCGGGTGAAGGGATTCGAACCCTCGACATCAACCTTGGCAAGGTTGCGCTCTACCCCTGAGCTACGCCCGCATCATCATTGCGAAAGGCAAAATAACATATTCAAAAAAAATTGCAAGCCTTAATTTCAATTTTTTTCACATTTTTTCTCAAGCATAAATGTCACTGGCCCATCATTTACAAGATGCACCTGCATATCCGCTTGAAAAATTCCGCTTTCTACCGGCACTTCTTCCGCCACCCTTTCCATAAAGTGTTCATACAGCTCTTTTGCTATTGTCGGTTCTGCCGCTCCATCGAAACCAGGACGATTCCCTCTTGAACAATCGCCAGCGAGCGTAAATTGTGAAACCGCCAAAATTTTTCCGCCCACATCTTTGACTGACAAATTCATCTTGCCGTTTTCATCTTCAAAAATGCGTAAATTAATCACCTTCTTTGCCAACCAATCAGCTTCTGCTTTTGAATCGCCTTTTTCAACCCCGACAAAAACCAACATTCCCTTACCAATTTTGCCGACAACTTTGTTTTCAACCTCTACAAAAGCCTCTTTTGTTCTTTGAATAAGTATCTTCATAAACGCCTCCAAAAACAAGTCTCAATACCAATCGTTAAAATTTTATTTAGAAAACTCTTGCAAAACAAAAAAATATTTTATATATTGCGCACACGTTAAAGGCTTTTGCCCACGCGCCGGATATATATGAAGGTAGTATCCGACTTGTTTTATCCGCTTTGCCAAGCAAAGCATAACCGAATTTTATGAAAGGAAAATGCCATGAGACATGGTGATGCACATAGAAAATTTAATATGCCGACCAGCCAAAGAAGAGCTTTGTTCTCCAATTTGACTTGCGCTTTGCTTACTCACGAACAAATAAAAATTACATTGCCTCGCGCTAAAGAGTTGAGAACTTTCGCCGACAACATGATTACCTTTGCTAAAAAGGGCGATTTGAATAGCCGCCGCTTGGCATTGGCCTTTTTGAGAGATGAAGAAGTTGTTGCAAAATTGTTCTCCACTTTGGCAGAACGCTACAAAGATCGCAACGGTGGTTATACCAGAGTTTTGAGAGCCGGAATCCGTTATGGTGATGCTGCTCAAATGGCTATTGTTGAGTTGGTTGACCGTGATGTTGCCGCTAAAGGCGCCAAAGATTTGGCTCGCGTTGCCGCCGAGAAAGCCGCTGCCGAGGCCGCAGAGAAAAATGCCGAAAAACCGGTTGTAGAAGAAGTAAAAGCTGAAAAGAAAGCAACCAAAAAAACAGCTAAAAAGGCCGAAGAAAAAACTGAAGAAAAAGCAGAAAAGAAACCTGCAAAAAAAGCAGCTGATAAAAAAGAAGAAAAACCTGCTGCCAAAAAAGCAAAAGCTCCTGCTAAAAAAACAGCCAAAAAGGCCTAAACTTTTTCAAAAGAAAAAATTAAGGGGCGTCAGCCCCTTTTTTTATTTTTAAATTATTCCCATTTTTTGTGCCGTAATCACTGCTTGGGTTCGGTTATTTGCTCCGACCGAACGCAACAGCGCATTGATATGCAATTTCACCGTCGCCTCCGAAACCCCGATTTCATAAGCTATTTGTTTATTTGACATCCCCTGTGCCACCAGCCCCAAAACTTGGCTCTGCCGATTGGTCAAATTTTTCACACTGTTTTTTTCGGACACCTGAGTATTTTGCAACAGCAAAATCGGCGGAATATACGTGCCTCCGTCCAAAATCAATTTCAACGCATTAAGCAAAATTTTACTCTCCGAGCGCTTGCTGATATAGCCGTTTGCGCCTCTTTCCAAAACATTTCGAATATTTCTCGGATTCTCTATCGCCGAAACCACAACCAACTTTGCACCGTTTGCCGCTTTCCTAATTTCTTCGATTCCTTTTTCCCACGAAAGCAAATCCTGCATTTCCAAGTCAAAAATTACCATATCAAAAGGCGGCTCATTTTTCAAAATTTTCAAAGCCTGCGCATAACTGGAAACCTGCACCACACTGGCCGAAAAATCCAATTCCTCAACAAGTTTACCCAAAGCATCACGAAAAAGCGCATGGTCATCAGCAATTAAAACTCTCATAAAACCTCCTAAAACTTCTTATAAAACAAACAAAGCTTTTTGAGATTTAATCACTGATAACAAAAGTTTAAAGAGGATAAAATCACTTTAATATTTTATATTCCACTCCGGCTTCTTTGAACATCTGCGACGAATATTCCAACTTATCACGCCAAGTGCCGCTCGGCGAATTGGCATCAATTTTCATCTCGTTGGTAACAACCATCTTTATTCCCGATTGAATTATTGCACGCGCACAATCGGTGCAAGGCGGGTGGGTTGCATACATCACACAGCCTTTCAAAGAAACGCCGGTCAAACAAGCATTGTATATTGCATTTCTTTCCGCATGCTCAAAAAAATCATATTTTGTCGGTCTTTCCAACCTTTCCGGCACATTATCAATAACCCCTCTCACCGGCCCGTTATAACCTGTAGCCCTAATCTCCTTATCCGGTCCCACGACCACCGCACCTGTTTTTGTGCTCGGATCTTTTGACCAAGTAGCAACCAACTTTGCCACATCCATAAATCTATAATGCCATTTTTCCGAAAACATTTCAGTCCTCCTCGTTATATAACAATATGATAAATGCTAAATATTACAAACGCAAATATTTTTATAAAATTTAAACACATAACAACTTGACAATTTGCTGAAAATAAACGACTACTATCGTAGTTTTATAATTTTAATAAGGAGAAAAAAATGAGTGCTATTGTCGATATTCACGCTCGTGAAATTTTGGATTCTCGCGGCAATCCTACTGTTGAGGCCGAGGTCGTATTACAAAGCGGAGCCTTCGGTCGTGCCGCTGTTCCGAGCGGAGCATCTACAGGCGTTCACGAAGCTGTTGAACTCCGTGACGGCAACAAAAAACGTTTTAACGGCAAAGGTGTTTTGAAAGCTGTTGAAAACGTAAACGACAAAATTTATGATGCTTTGGCCGGTATGGAAGCCGAAGATCAAATCGCTATCGACCAAACAATGATAGATTTGGACGGCACCGAAAACAAAGGCAAACTCGGCGCAAATGCAATTTTGGCAGTATCTTTGGCTGTTGCCAAAGCCCAAGCTGAAGAAGCCGATCTTCCACTATATCGCTATTTGGGCGGCACCATGGCACGCACTCTCCCTGTTCCGATGATGAATATCCTAAACGGCGGACAACATGCCGATAACCCTATAGACATTCAAGAATTTATGATTATGCCGGTTGGCGCAGATTCGATTCGCGAGGCAATTCGTTGGGGTGCAGAAATCTTTCACGCTTTGAAAAAGAACCTCAAAGCCGCCGGACACAACACCAATGTAGGTGATGAAGGCGGTTTTGCCCCCAATTTGAAATCTGCCGAAGAAGCCTTGTCTTTCATTGTTCAATCAATCAAAGATGCCGGCTACAAACCTGGTGAAGATGTTGTTTTGGCTATGGATGCCGCTTCATCAGAATTTTATAAAGACGGCAAATATGAAATGACCGGCGAAGGCAAATCATTCACCAACAAACAAATGGTTGAGTACTACAAAGACCTTTGCGATCGTTTCCCGATTTTCTCGATCGAAGACGGTATGGCTGAGGATGATTGGGAAGGTTGGAAAATGCTCACCGACACTCTCGGCAACAAGATTCAGCTCGTTGGTGACGACCTCTTTGTTACCAATCCGAAACGTTTGCAAATGGGCTTAGAAAAAGGTGTTGCTAATTCAATTTTGGTAAAAGTAAACCAAATCGGCACATTGAGCGAAACCTTAAAGGCTGTTGACTTGGCTCAACGCAACAAATACTCGGCTGTTTTGTCTCACCGCTCCGGCGAGACTGAAGATGCAACCATCGCCGATATTGCCGTTGCTACCAACTGCGGACAAATCAAGACCGGCTCTATGTCACGTTCTGACCGCATGGCAAAATATAACCAACTGATTCGCATTGAAGAAGAGTTGGGCGATGTTGCCGTTTATGCCGGTAAATCAATTTTGAAAAAATAATTTTTCAAAACATTGCTAAAAAAAAAGCACCGTAAAAATACGGTGCTTTTTTATTTACTCATCAAAATTAAAAAAGGATTATCAGAAGGATATATCAATCCTACTGGTAATTGTTATGACTTAATGCAAAATTCATATCCGATTAATACTAAATAGTTGCAATTAATAAAAACCTCTGTTAATTATTATTGGTAATAATTAGCAGAGGTTTAGAGAATATAAAAATGGAAAAAAAATTATCATCTCCTGTCAAAATTGTTAGTGGCAAAAATATAGGAAAATTGATAGAGATTATTACTGCTGCTATATTCTATGTCTGTTTATCTATTTCTATTATCTTAGCTTTAGGCAATATATTTTATATCCGCCTCTATCCATTTGCTTCAAAAGAACTCCTTTTATCATTTGAAATCATAATATTAATGATAATGCTATATTTGGCCAACCAACAACATATCCGAAAAAGCATTTATCGCATTTTATGGATATTAGCTATGACCAAGATATTTTTTATGATATTAATGTCGCCTAATATGCAAAAAGTTATAAGTTTTGAAGATTGCGACGATATTCAATATTGCAAATCGTTTATTCATTCAGATATAAATCAAACAAATTGCCTTAATAGTAATGGCGCATGGAATATTGATGATAATGCATGCGACTATCGCTATAATTTAAATGGAAATTGCGAAAAACGTGAAGGTAATTGGATTTATCCAAATATTTGCAACGCAAAATACTAGATTCTTTTCTAATTAATAAATATTGACATTATCAAAACATCTCAATAGTATCAAATCAGACAGGGTGATGAGCCTGTTCGAGGTGTGAGAACCTCCACGAAAGCACTTGCATCAAGTGCCATTGATGCCTTCTGGTCAAATGACCGGAAGGCGGCAAAATAAGCCTTTACGGTCAATATGTCGCACTATTCTTTCGTATAGTTCTCAACTTCCGGTCGCTTCTCATCAAAGCGGCTTTTTTTCTATAATATTATAAGGAAGTAAAACTATGAAAAAAATTTATTTAATCAGCACCGCTTTGGCTCTTGCCGGTTGCGGCACAGTTTTCAGCGGAACAAGCCAAGACATCAGTTTTGATTCAAACGTTAAAGAAGTTTCGGTTTATATTGACGGAGCATTTGCTTGCAAAACTCCTTGTGTTTATCCGGCAGAAAGAGCTTCCGGCAGCATATCTATCGTTGGCAAAAAAGAAGGATATGAAGATGTAGGAATGGCACTAAAAACACAAATCAACCCTGCCGCAATAGGCAACATTACTTTCATTTACAGTTGGACAACCGACCTTGTTGACGGCGCCGCTTGGAAATATCGCCAAGACGGTGTTTATCTCAACATGGAAAAGAAAAAAATGACACGAGCCGAAAAAGAAGATTTTCACCACAGTTCACAAATCAAACGATTCGTTTTGTTCAACTATCCAGAGTTGCAAAACGAGGCTTTTACAGACAATTTTAGCGGACCATATATGCAAAGTTTATCAGAATTGAGTGGAAAATCTCCGCAAAAAATCGCAGAACAAATCAAATTTTCAAAAAACGAAGTTCACTGCGCAGAAATGATTGTCAAATAAATTTCAAAAACCAAAAAGTGGCTGCACCGTATTTTCTCTTATCTATCAGCGCCATTTGTTCGCTGATATCAAGATTCTCCTCTGCGGCGGTTTCTACAATGCAAATGCCGTCCTCTGCCAGCCACTTTTTTTCTACAATTTCGCAGAGAGCTTTTTCACTCAAACCTTTTTTATACGGCGCATCCATAAAAACCACATCAAAAGCGCACGGCGCAACTCCTAAATTACAAGCATCTCGCTTCACAACAGCAACTTTGCTTTTTTCATTTTGAAACATTACCAAGTTTTTATTTATCGACGCAACATCAATATCAACAAAAGCAACTTTTTTCGCTCCCCTTGAAAGAGCCTCAAATCCCATCGCGCCCGTCCCTGCAAATATATCGGCAAAACTGAGCTCTGCCCACGGCTTTTCTAACATTGAATACAAAATATTAAAAACCGATTCGCGCGCTCTGTCTGCTGTCGGACGAACTTGATCAGATTGCGGAGAAAAAAGTTTTTTCCCTCTATATAGACCGGCAATAATTCTCATAACTCAAACTTTCCGCCCAATTGTTCACGCAAAACTTTCTGCGGCACTTCTTTAACTTCGCCTTTTTGCAAACTCCCGAGTTGAAAAGGTCCGTATGACAAACGTATCAATCTTGCCACTTCCAATCCTATATATTGCATCAATTTTCTGATTTCGCGATTTTTACCTTCATTCAATGTTATGGTCAGCCACGAATTTGTCCCTTGTGTTCCGTCCACAACAATTTTCACCGCTCCATAATCAACCCCATCAATTGTAACGCCGTTTTCAAGCAATTCTAATTTATTTTTATCAAGCGCTCCATGCACTTTTACTTTGTATCGTCTACTCCAACCGTTTTGCGGCAGCTCCAGCATGCGAGATAATTCTCCGTTATTTGTCAATAACAGCAATCCTTCTGAGTTCAAATCAAGGCGCCCCACCGACACCACTCTCGGCATCCCCTCAGGCAAGCTTTCAAAAACCGTCTTGCGATTCGAATCTTTGTGAGAAGTAATCAAACCCACGGGTTTATAATAAAGCCACAAACGAGTTTGTTCAATCACCGGCAATTTTTCGCCGTCAATCTTAATATCATCGCCTTTCTCAACATTAAGCGCCGGCGAAACAACAATTTCTCCGTTCAAGGTAACGCGTTTTTGCAATATAAGTTTCTCAGCATCACGGCGAGAACAAACACCCGAGCGAGCAATCAGTTTTGCAATTCTTTCTGACATATTAAACAATCCTCAACAAATTTGTGCGCATGATATAACAAAATTGGAGAAAAATAAAGATGGATTCTGAATATTATATGCAAATTGCCCTAAAAGAGTCTCAAAAAGCTTTTAAAAATGATGAAGTACCGGTCGGTGCCGTAATTGTTGACCCCAAAAGCGGTAAAATTATTGCCAAAGCCGGCAACAAAAGTGAGCACGGCTGTTGCGCTACCTACCACGCCGAAATTTTGGCAATGGAAAAAGCTTGTAAAAAACTCAAACAAAATCGTCTTTGGGATATGGAAATGTATGTAACTCTCGAGCCCTGCACCATGTGCGCTGCCGCCATCTCTATAATGCGTATAAAAAAAGTATATTTTGCTACTCCTGATTCTAAAGGCGGCGCAATTATCAACGGAGTAAAGTTTTTTGACTCCGCGACCTGCCACCACCGCCCAAAGTTAGAATATGGCATCTTACAAACCGAATGTTCGGATATTTTAAAAAAATTTTTCAAGAATAAGCGCTCCGTTACCAAATTTTAATAAAACAACTCTAAAATTCCTTTTCGGAGATAGTTAAATGAATTTCTTAAACGACATAAAATATTGGATAAATTGGATAAAACAGTCTTGGTTGCTGATGTCGTTTGTTATACTATTTTTCTATCTGGTTTATAATATTTTTTGCGGTGACCGAAGCCTACAAAAATACTTATACCTGAAAAAAGAAGTCCAATATGCCAAAGAAATTGCTTCTCAATATCAGCAAAAGAAAGAAGACTTAAACCAAGAAATAAAATTACTTTCCCCAAATAGCTTGGATTTTGACCTTCTTGACGAAAGAGCGCGAGATGTTCTAAACCTTGTCGGCAAAGGCGAATTTATCATTTTGGATGAGTAGTTTTTAATCCCATTTCCCCAACTCAATAAAAAAATACTGTATTTTTTATATTTTTTTTGTTATATATAGCCCTGTAACAGGATATTTATATGAAAAAGATACATAAAAGAATTGCGCCTGCCCCCTTGCACTACAAGGACAAAAAGCCTCTTTTCTCCGATAAGGAAATAATTTTCAGAGCCAATGGCAGAGCCCGAGTATTTAATATTTCATCGAAAATGCAGCTAATAACATTAATTTTATTGGCCTTTGTTGCTGTGTGGCTTATTCATTCATCACATATGTATCACCGTTCTGACCGCATTCTTCACCGCCGCAACAACGAACTTAGCGCCACCAGAGATGCCTATATTGATCTTATGAGCGACTTTGTTGCTTTGCAAAGCAATATCACCCAAATGATAGATGACCTGGACGAAAGCAGTAACAGCCAGCTTGACGTGGAACAATATAAACAACAAGCCAGCTTGGTAGAAGAAAAAGTAAAACAAATCACCAGCCAATCAAACTGGATCAGCCAAAGCAAATTGGAAGAAAAAACCAGCTTAAATGAAATTTCTTTGCAAAGAGATATAGCTCTTTCCGAGCGTGACGAATTGCGTCGCAAACTTTTAGAATTGCAAAAAATGGTCGAAGACATGCGCGAGGCTGAGATGGAAGTGATTGATAAAGTATCACAAATCGCCGCCAAAGAAATGAATTCTATCAAAAGCGCCGTCAACGCCATAAATGTTCCCTTAAAAAAACGCGGACTATATTTTAATATTTGGGCAAACAACAAAAAACAAAATGGCAGCGGAGGCCCATATATTCCGCCCGAGAACAAATTCTTAAACGATAAAAAAGTCAATGACAAAGTAAGCCAGTTATACAAAAACGTTGACGACATTGCATATTATCGACAAGTTATGAAATATGTCCCCCTTGGGCAACCGGTTTGGAGCATGTGGGTAACCTCTCCCTATGGTGCCAGAAGCGACCCGTTCAAAAAAAGCAAAGCCTATCATAAAGGTGTAGATTTAGCAGGAAGAACCGGCAACAAAATAAAAACCATGGCACCGGGAAAAGTCATCCAATCCGAATACAATTCCAGCTACGGCAACCTTATCGAAATTGATCACGGCAACGGTTTTGTTACCAAATATGCTCACTTAAACAAATCATATGTGCAAAAAGGACAAGTTGTAAAAACCGGCGAATATATCGGAGAAATGGGCTCGACAGGTCGTTCAACCGGACCTCATTTGCACTACGAAATTTTATATCAAGGCAAAGATGTCGATCCTATGCCCTTTATAAAAACCAAACCTCTTAACGGAGAAACAGATGAAAAAGCTTAGAAAAACCTTATACTTGAAAATAGCGCGTTTTCTTGGCCGTGGCAAAAACGGAAACTCCGTTCCAAGTATAATTGCGGAAAACAACACCATTGAAGGCAACATCACTTCAACAGGTATATTACATATTGACGGCAATATAAAAGGTGACATCGTTTGCGACGAATTAATTATCGGCGTAAAAGGCTCTGTTGTCGGCACCATAAAGGCGCAAAACATGTACTTATACGGAAGCCTTAACGGACAAGCTTTTGTTGAGAATTTATTTATTGCCAAAACTGCCCGAATTATCGGCGACACAACTCATAAGAGCATCGCCATTGAACCCGGAGCATATATTGAAGGCTATTGTTATCGTGAAAAAAATAATACCATAAACATCAATGAAGAAAAAAATCAAATTCAAACTCCACCTTTGAAAGTAGCCAAATAAAATGGTTGAAAAAAAAAGCAAGTCAGATTTTATATCAACAGGACTGGTGGCACAAAACCGCCGCGCTTTTTTTGATTATAATATTACCGAAAAATTTATTGCCGGCATAGAACTGACCGGCACCGAAGTAAAATCTCTGCGTCTAGGACATGCAAATATTACCGACGCTTTCGGCACGGAAAAGAATGGCGAAGTTTTCATCTCCAATATGTTTATTGCCGAATATTCCTGTAAAGGCTATTCTTCTCATCCCGAAAAAAGAGAACGCAAACTTTTGCTGAAAAAGAAAGAAATAAACGACATTATCGGCGCAATCTCCAAAAAAGGGTGCACATTGGTTGCAATCCGTCTTTTTTTCAATGAAAAAGGACGCGCCAAAATAGAAGTAGGACTAGGTATCGGCAAAAAGCTTTATGACAAGCGTGAAACCGAAAAACAACGCGATTGGAACCGCGAAAAATCCCGCATTATGGGAAAATTTGCCTAAAAATTCATTCCCCTTTATAATTGACTTTGCTCGCCGGAAAATGGCGCATTGCCTCTTGGTTCAATTCATAACATTTTTGCTCAATACAATCTTGCACTTTTTGCAAAAACTCATTTTTATCACCTTCCATTTTCATCGCCGGCAAAAACTCGACAATAATCTTTCCCGGAATATGTACAAAAGAGCTTCTCGGCCAAAACATCCCGCTGTTCAAAGCCACCGGCACCACCGGCATATTCAAATTTTGCGCCAAAAACAAAAACCCGGGTTTATATTTCAAAAAAGTTCCTGCGGCAACTCTGTGCCCCTCGGGAAAAATGACCAATGGCCGGCCGGTTTTCACAACTTTTTGCGCCGAAGCCAGCATTTTTTTCATTGCACTCGCACCTGCGGCACGATCAACCGGAATCAAGCCATACATTTTTGCCGCCCAACCAAAAAACGGAATATGCATAAGCTCTTTCTTCAAAATCATGGTTGCTTTATCTAAAACCGTAGTCAAAACATAGGTTTCCCAAGCAGATTGATGTTTACACGCATAGATAACCCCATCGTTGAGATTTTCCAATCCTCTAAACTCAACTTTCAAACCACCAAAAACTTTCATTCCCCACAAAACTTTGGGCAACATAATATGGTTCCACCAGTTCATATGCCATTTTGCAGGCAGAAACCACCCGACAACACTACACACAACAGTGCCCAGACCTATAAGTCCATAAACCCATATATTGCTAAGCAAAGAGCGAACAAACAACATATTAGTCCTCCTTTTTAACACTCAACCCGTCTCTGAATAAAACATACAAAAACTTATTATATTCACCAATCAACAGCTTAAAACTGCTCCAATCTTTCCACCATTCTTGTGAAACTTTATCCGAATAAACCGGATAAGGGATTATCTCCAACCTCGGATTATAATGATGAAACTCAATCATACTTCTCGGCATATGATAATTTGATGTAACCAAATAAATTGATTTTATATCATATTGCTCAATCCATTGCGCCGACTCAATTGCATTTTCGACAGTGTTGGTTGATTTCTTATCCAAAACAACATTTTCCGAATTAAAAAATTCAACATCTGAGCGATTCTGCAATTCTTTTATCGACGTATCTCTAAACACGCCCGAAACAAACATTTTCTCGGCCTTTTGCGAGTTCAACAACTTTACGGCACCGCTCAAACGATTGCGTCCTCCGGTCAAGACAACAATAGCATCAGCCTTCCCTCTTTCCGTATTTTGGACATTATAAATCTTATGCATAAACAGCACAAAACCTGCAAACCACAATCCTAAAAACAGCAACAATATAAAACAAAACTTTTTAGTCACATCATTCTCTCTAATGTATGTTTTACTGTATAATAAGCTGTTTGCATTGCAATCAAAGCAGAAAACAAAGGCAAACTTATAATCACCAGCCAAGACCTAGGCGATAAACTCATCTCATTTATAATTCCGCCTTCAATTTGCTGTGCCATCCTGGCAATAAGCAAAATTGCAGGCACCGCAACACACACACCTATAACTCCGCCAACAAAACCCAGCCACGCAGTCCTAAAAGCATATTGTTGCGCCACATAAGTATCTTTCGCTCCCATAAGATGCAATATCTCAATCACATCCTTATGCAATCCCAAACTTGTTTGAGTAGTATAAAAAATTGCACCTGATGTCACACCGACAACCAACAACAAAACCGACAAAGCCAACATTTTCAACCCCGAGGCCAAATTAATCAGCTTATTCAGCCACAATTTATGATTATCCAACGATGCCTGCGGAGCAATATTTGCAATTTTTTCGGTCAATAAATCATAGTCAACATCTGCCCCTTTTTTCAGCTTAACATCAACCAATCTCGGCATAGGCAAATCTGCAATATTAACATCATCTCCCAACCAAGGATTAAGCAATTTTTGCAACTGCTCATCATTTAACGGAACAACTCTTTCAACTTCAGGCATTGCCTCAAGCAAAGCCACAACTTTTTGCTGTTGCTCCAAAGTTTCTTCCAAAGCCTTCTGTCTGTCCGCATCATTAAACGGAACAATCTGCACCGTCAAAGAGCCCAAAATACTATAATTCCAGTTAACCAACATGGAGTTAACCGACAAAACACCTGACAACGTAACTGCAAAGAGAAAAACAGCGATAGAAATCATAATTTTCAAAAACAAATTAGAACTATCTTTTGATAACGGCAATTCTCTATGCCTCAAACTCCTAAATCCCTGCAACATCCTCTATCCTTCCTGCCGGAATTATTGCCACACCATGATTATGTAAATGAATTTGCGGATAATGAAACTCCCTGATCAAATTTTCATTATGCGTCGCAATCACAACCGTAGTTCCCAGCTTATTAAGTTCAACAAACAATTTCATCAATTTTGTTGCAATATCACTGTCAACATTACCTGTCGGCTCATCTGCCAACAAAAAGTCCGGTCTGTTTATAACCGCACGCGCAATCGCCACTCTCTGTTTTTCACCGCCGGAAAGTGTTGAGGTCAGTGATGAAGTGCTGCGTTTTATTTCAACCCATTTTAGAAGTTCATTAACCCTGATACCGATTTCTTTTTCATTCATCCCGCAAACACGTAACGGCAAAGCCACATTATCAAAAGCCGAAACATGGTCCAAGAGCCTAAAATCCTGAAAAACCACCCCAATTCTGCGCCTGCTCATCGCCAGAGATGATCTGTTTGTAAAATTTACATTACTTCCAAAAATACTTACTCGTCCGCTGGTTGGCTTTTGTGCCAAATACATCATACTCAGCAGAGTTGTTTTTCCGGCACCGCTCTTCCCTGTCAAAAAATGAAACGACCCTCTTGGTAGGGCCAAATTAATATTACTCAAAATTTCCGGACCATCGCCATAACGCATACTCACGTCTTCCATCTTCAAAATAGGCTCTGGCATCATTCTATCCGACATTTTTTCTCCTTATCTCACTGCATAATAATACAATCTTGTATTTTTACAAAGTTTTTCCCTCAAGCTTTGGGCATAACTTCCGGAGCCTCGATTCCCAACAACCAAAGCCCCTTTACCAAAACATTCTTGGTCAATTTTGCTAAGCTCAATCGCGAAGAAGCAATGTCTTTATTCTTCGCATCCTTAATCGAAGAGGTATTATAAAAGACACTGAATATTTGTGCCAAACTATAGATATATTCGGATATAATACTTGGTTCTTTTTCTTCCTCCGCCCTCAAAACAACAACGCCAAACTGCGATAGCTTAAGCATTAAATCTCGTTCTTCTTTATTGGTAACGATAATTTTTCCTCCAAACAAATCAGAATTTTTTCGCAAAATAGAATTAATTCTGGCAACGGCATATTGAATATACGGTCCTGTTTTACCCTCAAAATTGGCAAAATCGTTCAAATCAAAAATATACCCTGAACTGATATTGTTCTTCAAATCCTGAAATTTTATCGCACCGATTGTCACTTGGTGAATTAATTTATCCAATTCTTCTTCCGAAAAACCACTTTCGTCACCTGCCTTAGGCATCGATTCGGCAACTTTTTCTTTTGACATTTTTATCATGTCATCTAAAGTCATCACCCCACCATCTCTGGTCTTAAAAGGTTTTCCATCAGGACCATTTACTGTTCCAAAACCGATATGCCTCAATTTGACATTTGGTGCAATCCCCAATTTTTCTGCCACTTCAAAAACTTGTTCAAAATGTAATTGCTGTCTTTTGTCCGTAAAATAAACAATTTCATCAGCTTTCAAATCATCAACTCTCATTTTAATTGTGGCTACATCTGTAACTTGATAACCAATAGCTCCACTTGATTTCACAACAATAACCGGAGGTTTAGGCTTATTTCCCTCATCAAGGCGAATAATATATGCACCCTCATCAAGCTCTAACAAACCTTTTTCTTCTGCAATCTTTTTCACTTCAAAACAAGTCTTATGAGCATCGGATTCGCCCAACCACAAATCAAAATGAACACCCAGCTCTTTATAATTTTCCTTAACTGCATCAATTGAAACTTTGCGTATATGCTTCCAGGCTCTCAAATATTCTGCATCACCATCCTGAAATTTAGCTGTAATAATTCTCGCCGTTTCCTTAGCTTCTTCGTCTTCTTTGCAACGAATATTAGCTTGTTTATAAAACTTAGTTATCACAGCAATATCATAATTTTCTATTCTATCAAGATTGCCATCATGAGCAATAACTTCAGCCAAAATCATACCAATTGGCGTTCCCCAATCTCCAAAATGCACATCTGAGATAGGCTTATTTCCTACAAACTCCTCAATTCTGCGCACCGATTCGCCGATAACTCCGGAGCGCAAATGCCCGACATGCATTTCTTTTGCAACATTTGGTCCGCCATAATCTAAAATAATTGTCTTTGGCTCAACAACACATGGGCAACCATATCTTTCATCTTTAGCAATATCATCAGCATTTGCCGCAAGAAAAGCATCGCTCACAACAATATTCAAAAAACCCGGACCATCAACCGAAACCTTGGCAAAATCTTTATCCTCGCACAATTTTTCTGCAATCATTTCCGCTATCTGCCGAGGATTCTTCTTTTCCTCCTTAGCCAAAGCCAAAGCCCCATTACATTGAAAATCGCTCAAATCCGGCCTGTCAGAATTTTTAATCAGAGCAAATTTTTTATTTAAGGATAACTCTTCAAATACCCTTCCAAGTTTATCATTAATTTTTTCATTTAAACTGCAGATCATAACTCTTCCTTCTCACATCTAAAAAAAGCCCTGACCGGTGTAACTAAAGTGCAAGAGAAATATTCTTTCCTATCAACAGTTGCTTTTATCCCTGTATCATTTTTCACACAAACTTCGTCCGCCATCTTTTGCACTTCTTCAAAATCGGTCCACAAAGGATTATAACAAACGGCAGGTGCATTTGGTTTAGAACTTCCTACATATAAATTTGCCCGTGGTCTGCCGGCTTCACGCCTGCTATCGACAAACGGTTCTACTTGTGAGCAAGCGCTGACAAAACCCAGCAACAATAAAAATATAATTATTTTTCCCCTAGACAATTTTTAAATCTCCATTAAATTAAGAACTAACAATAATTTATATACAAAGAAGTTTAAAATGCAAAGCCAAAATAAATATATTGGTGATGATAAGTTCAAAAAAATGCTCGAGCATTACAACTGCCCCGCCAATATCAATTTGATAAAGCTCCGTTTTGCCGGCGCAATTTCCAGCCCCAACCTCAATCTTCGTCCGACTGATGTTATATCATCCCTTTGGCCGAAAGGGCAAGAACCCCGCCTGCAAACAAAAGAAGAAGCCGAGCTCTTTTTCAAATTCTTCATGGGGCTTTGGGATGATATTTTTGATCAGATAAAGTTGAACAAAATTTCTTTACCCATAGAAAAAATAAAAACAATATCCGACCTAAAAACATTTTGCTCCACCCGCTGTGAACAAATTGAAGCCGGATATTTAGAAGGCTTTTGGGGAGGTTTGGACAACTTAAAAATTCCGGCTTTCATTGCTCAAATAATAGATTCCATATCCGATTTATGCGACATTTATCGCCAATTAGGAAACCGTGATATTAAGGATTCGGAATTTGATAATGTGGTAAAAACTATCCTACATACCGACAAAATGGTCAACCGCTCAATCGCCTTTATCACCGAAAACTACGTCTTACCTCGTTTTTCTGAACAAGCAAACACTATCAAAAATTAACACTCATTTATAAGGAAAAAATTATGGATTTATATCAAGGCATATTAACCAGACGCTCCGTTCGCCAATTTACCGAACAAAAAATTTCCCATTCCGATATAGAAGAAATTATCAAGGCAGCCCAATATGCTCCTTCCGCCCACAATATGCAACCTTGGGAGTTTTTGGTCATAGAAGATAAAGAAAAACTAAAAAACTTGCGCAATTTACAAGGATGGACTTCTTTTGCCCAAGAAGCCTCCTGCGCAATTATCATTTGCGGAAATTTGCAAGAAGCATTCAGCCGCGACAAAGATGGTGAAAAATGGGATTATGCTGATATCGATTGTTCACTTGCCGCCCAAAATTTGATGCTTGCCGCTCACTCCAAAGGCATCGGCAGTTGCTTTTGCGGTTGCTCTCCCATGCCCTTAGTTATAAACGGTATTTCCGAATATTTTAATTTGCCTGAGCATATTCGCCCGATTGCCATAATCGTCCTTGGCTACCCACAAAACACACCTCCCCAACCTGAAGATCGTTTCAAGAAAAACAAAATCCACTGGGAGTTGTGGTAACCTTAAAAATATTCTTGAAAAAGACTTATTTCGTGTTAAATTAAGCGCGAAAAAATGCCCGTGCGGGGCGTTCCGCATAAATTTTACTATGGAAGGATAATAAAAAATGACAATTCGCGTCGGTATAAATGGATTCGGACGTATTGGGCGCTTGGTTTTTCGTGCCGCTCAAAAAAGAAATGATATCGAAATCGTAGGTATCAACGACCTTATTGATGTTGAGTATATGGCTTATATGCTCCGTTATGACACCATTCACGGTCAATTTGACGGCAGCATAGAAGTTAAAGACGGCAAACTCGTTGTTAATGGCAAAGCCATCCGCGTTACCGCTGAAAAGAACCCTGCAGATTTGAAATGGAATGAAGTCGGTGCTGAATATATTGTTGAATCAACCGGTCTTTTCTTGACTAAAGAAAAAGCCCAAGCACACATTGACGCCGGTGCCAAATATGTAGTTATGTCTGCTCCGTCAAAAGACGATACTCCAATGTTTGTTTGCGGAGTTAATACCGATTCTTATGTCAAAGGCACACAGTTCGTTTCTAATGCTTCTTGCACAACCAACTGCTTGGCTCCGATTGTAAAAGTTTTGAACGATGCTTTTGGTGTAGAAAATGGTTTGATGACAACTGTTCATGCCACCACCGCAACTCAAAAAACAGTTGATGGTCCATCACAAAAAGATTGGCGTGGCGGTCGTGCTGCTTCCGGCAACATCATTCCATCTTCAACCGGTGCCGCAAAAGCTGTCGGCAAAGTTATCCCATCATTGAATGGTAAGTTGACCGGTATGTCTTTCCGCGTTCCGACATTGGATGTTTCTGTAGTTGATTTGACCGTCAACCTCAAAAAAGAAACTTCTTATGAAGAAATTTGCCAAACTATGAAAAAAGCTTCTGAAGGCGAGCTCAAAGGTATTTTGGGTTATACTGAAGATGCCGTTGTTTCTTCAGACTTCATCGGTGACGCACGCACATCTATTTTTGATGCCAAAGCCGGCATTCAATTAACACCAAACTTTGTAAAAGTTGTAAGCTGGTATGACAATGAATGGGGCTATTCCAACAAAACATTGGATCTCATTGCTCACATGGCAAAAGTAAACGGCTAATTTTACATATATTAAAAAAGCGGTTGGTTTTCCAGCCGCTTTTTATAATTTTTATTTTTTAGAAGGACAAATATATGAATTACAAAACAATAGATGATTTAGGCAATCTGCAAGGCAAAGTGGTAATGTTGCGCGCCGACCTCAATGTGCCGATGGATGAAAATTTCAATGTTACCAACACCGCCCGCATAGACCGCACTGTTCCCACAATCAAAGAGCTGATGAGCAAAGGAGCAAAAGTTATTGTAATATCCCACTTCGGCCGCCCTGAAGGCAAAGGCGATATGAAAAATTCTCTTTCTCACATTGTTGCAAATTTAGAAAAGTCTTTGGGCAAAAAAGTTATTTTTGTAGATGATTGCATTGGAGAAAAAGTAAAAACTGCTATTGCCAACATGAACAATAACGAAGTTTTATTACTTGAAAATCTGCGCTTTTATGATGAAGAAAAGAAAGGTGATGAAAATTTTGCCAAAGAATTAACTGCATCTGCAGACGTATATATTTCCGATGCTTTTTCCACGGCTCACCGTGCGCACGCTTCTATGGTTGCCGCAACAAAATTGTTGCCGTCTGCTATGGGACGTCTTATGGAAGAAGAAGTCAACGCTTTGGAAAAATCTCTTTCCAATCCGATTCGCCCTTTGATTGCCATTGTCGGCGGCTCAAAAGTTTCCACAAAATTGGATCTGTTGAACAATTTAATTAAGCGCGTTAACAAACTGGTTATCTCCGGCGGCATGGCTCATACATTTATGAAAGCCAGCGGTATTGATACCGTAAACGAAAACAACTCTCTTGTCCAAATGGATATGATTGAAACCGCAAAAGAAATTATGCAGGCCGCAAAATCTCACGGCTGTGAAATTATTTTGCCACAAGATGTTGTTGTTTCCAAAGAATTTAAGCCTAATGCCGAGCACAAAACCGTAGGTTTAGGTGAAATTCCGGCAGAAGGTTGGAGTCTGCTTGATGTTGGTGAAAAAACCATCGCTTCAATCAACTCTCACTTAGATGAGAGCAAAACTCTTGTTTGGAACGGACCTCTCGGCGTTTTTGAGATGAAACCTTTTGACAATGCCACCAACAAAGTTGCTCAACACGCAGCAGAGTTGACAGCGGCCGGAAAACTTATGTCGGTAGCCGGCGGCGGTGAT
This sequence comes from Alphaproteobacteria bacterium, assembly GCA_017961285.1. GTDB lineage: Bacteria > Pseudomonadota > Alphaproteobacteria > RF32 > CAG-239 > JAFUYI01. The sequence goes on from JAGCXO010000023.1 coordinate 45,298, forward strand.
ACTGTTTCGGCTCTTGCCAATGCCGGAGTTGCAAACAAGTTTTCATATATCTCGACAGCCGGCGGTGCTTTTCTTGAATGGATGGAAGGAAAAGAGCTCCCCGGCGTTGCCGTGCTGAAAAAATAAAATACAACAAAAAATCCTCGGAATCACTTCCGAGGATTTTTTAGCAAAGAAAAATCATTTTCCTTCTTTTGCACGTTTTGCTTTCATTATCGCTTTTGAAATATTAGCCTGTTCTTTTGCTGTTTGCCGATGTTCTTCAGTAACCTTTCCTGTTTCAACATCTGCCGTTTTACCGACCTTATTACCAAGTTCTCTCCGCATATCTTGGATTTTCCACTCTAAATAGTCTGTTTCTGCCGCCATAGCTTTTTTTACTGAACGTTCTTCACTGGCATCTAACATACTATTATTTCTCAGAAGTGCAATTTTATCTAAAAATAATTTAGGTCCCCCACATTGTTCATAACAATAATAATGACAAATTTCGCCAATAAGGTCGTTATCTAGCTTCTTTCCTCCCAATTCAATAATTTTTTTCATATATTCTATAGAATCACCATTAGTATCCATTAAATATTTATCCAAAACAGATCTATCTTGTCTTTCTTCATCCCCATACTCCCAATAATCAATAACAGCATTAATATTAGCACCTTTGCTAACGTAAAATTCAAGTTGTTCTAAAGAGGCGTTTTCGATTGAGTGTCTGGAATCGTCAGTAAAATAATCATTATTTATTTTGTTGTGTCCAACCATATATTGTATTCCCTGCATTGTTTTAACCTTATCAGCAATAATATATGGAGTTTGATCTACATCCTTTGATTTTTTCAATATAGGATATGGCACATAGTACTCAAAAATTTCCTTAGATATATATTCAAAACTCATATTTTCAAACTTATCATATTGTTCCGAATCTATAAATTTTGCAGCTAAAGAAAATTTTGCTTCAGTGGCTTTGTCTGTTGCATTTTTTGCACCTAACAACTCTCCATGATACAGAATTGTATCCAATAATGAATCAACATCAGTTCCATATTTTTCTACTTGAGTTTCTGCAATTGATGCAGACAAATCTAATGCTTCTGTTGTATCATTACCACTAACATTTGTTCTTAACGCTTCATCTATTTTTCTTATTTCTTCCTCGGAAAAATCTCGTTTTGTGGATTCTTTTTCCATTTTTCTCAAATATTCTAAATCTTTAGTATTCATCTTTCTTCTCCTTACAGTTTAAAATAGACAAAAAGCCAAGCGGTTCATCTCACCGTTTGGCTTTTTATTAATTGTTATTAAATTTTTGCTAGCAGGTCTTAAATGTGTGTGTGT
>JAGCXO010000024.1 GCA_017961285.1 Alphaproteobacteria bacterium
AGCGCTGTAAAGCGGCTGTCCCAGATAAAACCGTTAAAGCGCAACAGCTCAATCAGCAACGGCCAAAACATCATCTGACCGTAGATAATTTTGGCTTTGTAAGCGTTCACCGTCAAACAGCGCCACAATCCCCACACCGACGTCACAATGCACATGGTGTTGAGATACGGCAGAAAATATTGCGAGTTTTGCCACACAACGTGAAATTTTAACAGCAAAATCAGCGCCGACAGCGGCGAAAACAGCAAAAGAATGCTTACCAGACCGTGAAGTCTGATTTCTTTTAAGGCGCAAATGCCGATATGGAACAGAAAAAAGCCAAAACGGATAAACACCGCCGTTAAGCCGCATACCGCCACAAAATCCGGATAAAATCCGATTTGATTGTAGCGCAAAATTTGCCGAATATCCAAAGACTTAATGCGGCTGTTAATAATGGCGATCATGGCAAAAACCAGCATATCGGCCAAAATATTCATCATAATATAGCGGCGGCTGATTTGCGTGTTTTTAATAATAAAGAGCGCCAAAATATCGGTAATAAACAGCGCTGCCAAGAGCTGGACAAAGTTGGTGCTGGTCAGCATCAGAATCACCGCCACCAGATTAAACAGCACAATAGCATTAAAACTGCCGCTGTTTTTTTCCAACCGAAAGACGGTGTTTCCCAACATCATAATCAAGGTGGCAATAAAGAAAGGGTAAACCAATTCGTAGTTATAAGCGTTTGAAATAATATCAATTTTAATATCGCCGCTTGGCGAGCTGTTCCAAACAAAAGAAAGTGTGTCCTCGGCGCCGACATACATGCCGTCGAGGAAAAGTGCAAATGTCATTAAAACAGCTGTAATTGTCAGATAAGACAGAATTCTATCAAACTTAACTGTGGCTTTAACACAACAGAACACACCGATCAGAAATAATAAAAATGCGGTATATGCTATCATTTAAGCGCTTCTCTTATTATGATTCGGTATATAAGCCCTCTACATTCTTAACCAAACGAACCGGAGCAATATATTCTCTTTCGACTTCTTCGTTATTGACTTCAACAACAAGAACTTCCGATACGGATTTAATCGGCCGGTGTGCACCGTCTGCAATGTTTTTAACCGCAATGGCGCTATCCGGAGAACGATAGAGCAAAGCCGTTTTGCCACCGTCATAAAACAACCAAGGGTTTTCCGGCCCGCTTTGGTGGCTTTCAATCATAATCATGATTTCGCCTTTTGAATTCTGAAAAATACTGTACCGACTTTTTTCCCCGATTTTGTTGCTAACAGTCATTTTTACCCTCATAAATCGATGTATCAACATTATTTTTGGTAAGACTAACACATAATTTTTAAGAAATAAATACTAAGTTGATTTTTTTTCACTTTTTTTATATTTTCTATTGACTAAATTATTTTTATCTCTTATAAGCATACTCGTTTATGAGTTCGTAGCTCAGTCGGTAGAGCATTTGACTTTTAATCAAAGGGTCGCGGGTTCGAATCCCACCGAGCTCACCAATAAAAATAGGTCGCCTTGTGCGGCCTTTTTTTATTGGATTGAGGTCACGGATAAGAACCCGCGAAAAAGCGGGTTCGACTACAAGCGAGAGGCAGACGTAAGTATGCCGGTCGCATAAGCGATAAGCGCCGTGGAGGAGCCGCAGGCGAAACTATCCCACCGAGCTTAAAAGCGTTAAACAAACATATCATCCCCGAATTTGACGCGGGGTTTTCCTGATACAAAAAAAGCTGCCCATATCTCGGCAGCTTTTTGTGAGTCAAATCAATAACTATTTATCTCTAAGTTCATCCAACTTATCAAATAACTTTTCATACGGTACCGTAACAATCTCACGCGTCTTTGGAATGAGAATGCAGATTTCATAAACGCATCTGTCGGATAGATATTTTTCGATACAACCGGATTCTTTACATTTAAAATACAGCGTGCTTTCCAAATAGGCGCGTTGCTGATAAATTTTATCCAGCTTTTCATATTTCAACGAGTAGTTGATATTTTCTTTTCTGCGTGAATTTCCCTCATTCATCAAGCCGAACCACACGATTTTCTTGATATCCGATTTGAAAAGATCGTTAAATTTCGTTCCTTTGGCAGTTTTATAGGTTTTTTCAGGAATCTTATCAATTTTCGGCATTGTATAATACTTATACGCGCCAAATCCCAATAAAGCGCATATCAGTAAAAAGATAATCGAGCCGATCGGTGACTCCTTAGGTTGCTTTGCAACTTTCTTTTCGGTATTTCTGTTTATCTGTTGTAAAGATGGCATATATTTTATCTCCCTAACACCTCTTTCTACATAAAAACACTTTTAAAAGCAAGTGTTTCTTATCCTAAGTACACAGCATAAAGCACTTTTATTAAAAATTTCTTATTTTTCACAAAAAAACGCAATAATTATGATTTAATATCTTTTTGTTTTTTCGATGTTTTTCTCTTCAGTTGCTTTTCGGCTGTTTTTTTACTCTTGGCAGAAGCCGTTTTTTGTTTTTTCCCTTTTGAGTGAGCGGCAGATTGCCGATCTTTCGTTTTTTCAGCAACAACCTGTTCAGATTCCGGCGCCGGTGCCGGCGTTGTTGTTTCACGTGAAACATTC
>JAGCXO010000025.1 GCA_017961285.1 Alphaproteobacteria bacterium
GTTGTTAGGCTTTGTTTTGCTGTTGGTTTGGTATTCTTTGTCGGCAATTTTGGGAGAAGATATAGACAGGACTGCTGATTATAGTTTTGATAATCTGACAGAGGAACAATCTGCAGGTGTTGAGATGATGGCTCTTTTGATTGACAGGGAGGTCAATCAAAATTTGTGGACTGCTAATTTGCCGGCTTTTTTTCCGTCGGCTTATTTGGATAATATGCCGAATTTTCAAAAGGGGATGATGCGGGCGATTGCGGTGATAGCAAAAACTTTACCAAACCAGATTAAGTGTTTTGAACAAAGAGATGAGCAGTCGTTGGAAAATATTGCTGTGTTGCTTGATTATCCGGCAGATGTTTGGATTTTTGCTAATGGAGATAATTTGAAAATTGCGCCGTCTTCTTCGCGTCAGTATAGAAAAGCTCTGAAGAGATTGCGCAATTTGAGCGATGATTTGAAGCAAAAACAATGTTTTTTATATGGTGATGCAAATTCGCTGGCAGTCTTGTTGAGTGTTGTAGACGGCGAATTGTCTGAAATTATAAATGCTCTTGATGAGCAGATAAATAGCGGTGAAAACGGTTGGTTTGATACAAAAGTTGATGATGTTTTTTATTTTAATATGGGAAAAGTTTATGCTTATGCATTGGTTTTACAGAAATTCGGCAGTGATTATGAAAAGGTTTTAGGGAATCGCAATCAGGATTGGAATTCTTTGTTGAATAATATGCAGAATGCCTTTGAAATTGCGCCAAAATTGGTGGTAAATGCAAAATTGAATGATGCTACAAAAGCTAATCATTTGGTTTATCTGGGCTACTATGTTGCCAAGGCAAAATATATATTGTTGGAGATTAGAGAAAAATTGCGGAGTGCTGATTGATATGAAAATTGAATTTGAGTTGTCGCCTGATGAAAATGTTATGCACTTCTATCCGCAAAGCGGTTTGAAAGTCAGTCAAAATTGTGAATGTTTTGATCATAAGACTTTGCGACAATCACCATTGGCTGAAAAAATTTTTGATTTGGGTGATATAAGATCGGTTGTGCTGACAAAAGATTGTGTTTCGGTGGTGAAATGTGATACAGGAAGTTGGCAAGTGTTAAAACCGCAGATTATGGCTGAAATTATGGATTTTGTGGTTTCTGGGGCTGAAGCTGTTATAGAAAAAAATGAGAGAAATCAGGAAGAGATATTAAAGAATATAAATGCTTTGCTGGAGACAAGAATTAGACCGGCAATCAAAAAAGATGGTGGTGATATTAGTTTGCGTTTGTTTGAGGACGGTGTTGTTTATGTGGAGTTGAAGGGCAAGTGTGTAGGTTGTCCATATGCTAACAGAACATTGAAGGACGGTGTTGAGAAGTTGTTAAAAACTTATATTCCGGAAATTAAGGCGGTGGAGAGTTATGCGAATTAGATTTTTGGGGCTGGTTTTATTTTTTTTCGGGTGTCTTTTGCAGCGCAGCTATGCGGCAGATGAATTTAAGATGGATTTGCAACCGGAAGGTTTGTATCTGAACAATCTCAATACGGGGTTGTTGCAGAGAATTTTTGCAGATTTCGGCTATGATAGTTTTATTAATGATGATAAAAGAATTCCGTCGATAATGTTGGAAAGTATGCCGATTGACTTTGATAAGTTTGAGCCGAAAAGTGAAAGGAACAGGCTGTTTATTATGATTATGTCGCCGCTTGTTTTGAAGGTGAACGAAGAAATTGTTTTTGAAAGAGATGAAATTGAACAATTAAAAAAAATATTTGATGAAAACAAAACTCTTAGCGATAAACAAAAGCAAAAAATTGAGGATTGGGCAGTTAAATATGATGTATTTACACGCATAAAAGGCGATAGGCGTTATGATTTGCTTTTGCAAAAACTTTTGATAAAAGTTGATGAACTTCCTCCTTCTTTGCTGATTGCGGTTGCGGCGGCCGAAAGTAACTGGGGAACAGCCGTTGAAGTGAAAGAAGGAAATGCTTTGTATAAGTTAAAAAATTGGTTTTCAACCGATGGTATTAAACCAAAAGATGAAACTGATGACAGTTATAGAATCAAAACTTATCCTAATTTGTTATCGGCAATCAGAGAATATGCAGTAAAGCTTAACAGTGATGTTAATTATAGGCATCTGTGGATTTCGCGTCAGCAATTGAGAAAGCAGAAAAGCATTTTGAAGGGAAGAATAACAGTTTATAATATGGTTGTGGGTTCGCCTTTGGAAAATTATGCCGGATTGTTGAGCTATATTTTGACTTTTTATGACTTGATAAATGTTGATATGTCTGAGCTATATAATTTTGCTGAAAGTTTGGAGAAAAAATAGATGCTGAAGGTTACTCCTATTTTGTGCCGTCCGAGAGAGATGGATAATTATGCGTATTTGCTCACAGATGAAAAAGAAAATGTGTCAGCGGTGTTGGATGCATCGGAGGCTTTGCCGGTGATTGCCGAATGTGAAAAACAAAATATCAATCCAAAGTTTTTGTTGGTTACGCATCATCATTTTGATCATGTTGAAGGTAATATTTTGTTGAAGCAAAAATATGGTGCCGAGATTGTCGGAGCAAAAGCTGATGAAAACAGAATTGAGGGTTTGGATATCGGTCTTGAAGATGGTGACAGTTTTTTTGTTGGTAGCGCAATGGCAAAAATTATTGCGGCTGACGGACATACTTTGGGGCATATATTGTGGTATTTTCCTGAAGAAAAGATGCTTTTCACCGGTGATACGTTGTTTAATTTGTGTATCGGCGGGCTTTTTGAGGGGACGCAAGAGCAAATGTGGCAGACATTGCAAAAAATTAAACAGCTTCCCGATGATGTGCTTTTTTATCCGGGGCATGAATATACAGTTTATGGTTTGAGAAATTTGCAAGGCGAGGCTGGAGAAAAATATAAAGAGAAGGCTATAGCACGTTTGCAGCAAGGAAGGCCGGTGGCACCGATGACTTTGGGTGAAGAAAAGCAGTGCAATCATTATCTGAAAGCAGATACTTTTGATGAGTTTTTGCGCCTATTTTAAACATTTTTTAGGGATTGTTTTTTAAAATTGCTTAAAGTTATGTTGAGGCAAAACTGTGATGATTTATTTTTTTGTGGGTTTATTGTTTGGAAGTTTGGTTCCGTATATGGCAAGGCGATTTTCTAAGTTTCTGCCGGCAACACCGGCATATGCCTTGTATCGTCTTTTTAAACAACCCAAAAAAGTTAAGAATAAAAATGAAAGATATCAGTTATTGATGAAGGCCTATAAATGGAGAAGCCTGATGTGCGGATTGATAACGGCAACATTGTCTTATGCACTATTTTGGAAATTGGGCGGTAATCATATTGGTTTTTGGTTGGTGTTTTTGTGGGTTTTGATTTTGCTTGCGGAAATTGATATAAAAATGCAGATTTTGCCCGATATACTTACTTTTCCGCTGTTGATTTTTGGTTTTTTGTTTGCAGCTTGTTTTAATGATTATACGTCTGCTTTTGACAGTGCAACGGGGGCAATGTTCGGCTATTTTATGCCGGTTGTTGCATCATTGTTGTTGCTTGCATACAGCAAGGATGCTTTTGGTGGCGGCGATATTAAGTTGATGTCGGCAATAGGTGCTTGGATGGGAGTGAATGGGCTGTTAAGCACTGTTCTTTTGTCTTGTGCATTGTTTGCGGCATATGCAGCAGTAAAAGGTATTAGAATCGGGGCTTTCGGGCCGGCTTTGTCAATATCGGCAGTTGTGGTTTTGTTATTCTTTTTATAGGGGGAAAATATGGAAATTAGCGAGGAACGTGAAAAAGCAGTTAAAGTTGTAGAAGGTGTTAATTTTGATTGTTTGATTATGTTTTTAATTTGTATGGACGCCGTGGTTTTGGGTTTGCTGACGGTGGGTTTCGGCGATTTGCAATTTAGGAGAGTGTTGTTTTTGCTCGATAGATTGTGTATGGCTATTTTTATTTTTGAAATGCTGGTTAAAATGTATGCATATGGAAGAAGTTTCTTTTCTTCTGGGTGGAATATTTTTGACCTTTCGGTGATAACTATATCGGCTATTCCGATTGCCAGCTGTATGATAATATTGAGAACTTTCAGGTTGTTTAGGACACTGAGATATATCAACAGATTCAGACCATTAAAAAATGTTATAAGTGTTATGTTGCTTATATTGCCGAGTTTTCTTGCGATGACTGTGGTTTTGAGCGTGTTTGCTTATGTGTTTGGTATTATGGGAGTGGTTATGTTTGGTGATGAAGTGGTAGCTTTTTCTGATCTCAGTTCTTCCATTTTTACATTGATCCAAGCGTTTACGTTTGATGGTTGGGCATCGACAATAGTTCGACCGATGATGCGGATTTATCCTTATTCTTGGATATATTTTTACAGCTTTATGATGATTTCTTTCCTATTGGCAGTAAGTTTTGTCTTGAGTGCAATATCTGTCATAATGCGAAGAGATTTTAAGATATATACAAGATTTTGAGCTGCGAAAAGGGGAGAAAATAAAAATCTCCCCTTTATTTTTTTAAAAAAGTTCTTCAATAACTTGACTTTGAAAAAAACAATCACTAACTAAAGTATAGTTAAAAATGTATAGGAGTTTAAGGCTATGAATATAAGACCATTGTATGATCGTGTTTTGCTCAAGAGAGTTGAGGAGGTTAATAAAACCGCAGGAGGAATTATTATTCCTGATACGGCAAAAGAAAAGCCATCTGAAGGGATTGTTGAGGCTGTCGGTACCGGCGCTCGCACCGAAGACGGAAAAATTATTCCGATGACGGTTAAAGTCGGTGATCATGTTTTGTTTGCCAAATGGGGCGGAACAGAGGTAAAGCTCAACGGCGAAGAAAGACTGATTGTAAAAGAATCTGATTTGTTAGGTATTATAGAATAGTTTGAGAGGATAAGATTATGGCAGTGAAAGAGATAAAATTCGGAAATGATGCGCGCAGCAGAATGCTTGCCGGTGTGTCAATATTGGCAAAGACGGTAAAAGTTACTTTGGGGCCGAAAGGGCGTAATGTTGTTTTGGATAAGTCATACGGTGCTCCGAAGATTACCAAGGACGGTGTTTCGGTTGCGAAAGAAATTGAGTTGGCCGATAAGTTTGAAAACATGGGTGCGCAGTTGGTTAAGGAAGTTGCGCAAAAAACAGCAGATAAAGCAGGTGACGGAACAACAACCGCGACAGTTTTGGCAGAGGCTATTATTACCGAAGGATGCAAGGCTGTTGCTGCAGGAATGAATCCGATGGATTTGAAACGCGGTATAGATTTGGCAGTTTCTGCTGTTGTAGAAGATGTTAAATCACGTTCAAAACCGATTAAGACTTCTGAAGAAATTGCGCAAGTCGGCACAATTTCTGCCAATGGCGATCGTTCAATCGGTGAATATTTGGCACAGGCTATGGAAAAAGTCGGCAATGAAGGTGTGATTACCGTTGAAGATGCCAAAGGTTTGGAAACCGAGTTGGAAGTTGTTGAAGGTATGCAGTTTGACAGAGGTTATTTGTCACCGTATTTTGTAACCAATCCGGAAAAGATGAATTGCGAATATGACAGCCCGTATATTTTGCTTTATGATAAAAAATTGAGCAATTTGCAGCCGTTATTGCCGGTTTTGGAGGCCGTTGTTCAATCATCACGTCCGTTATTGATTGTGGCAGAAGATATTGAAGGTGAGGCTTTAGCAACTTTGGTTGTCAACCGTATTCGCGGCGGCTTGAAAGTTTGTGCAGTCAAGGCTCCGGGATTTGGTGACAGAAGAAAAGCTATGCTTGAAGATATTGCCATTTTGACCGGCGGACAAGTTGTTTCCGAAGATTTGGGTATGAAGTTGGAGAACGTAACGCTTGATATGCTTGGAACAGCCAAAAAAGTCGAGGTTACCAAAGATGATACCACAATCATTGACGGTGACGGAGTTAAAGATTTGATTAAGGCTCGTGTTGAGCAAATTAAAAAGCAAATTGAAGATACAACTTCCGACTATGATAGAGAAAAATTGCAAGAGCGCTTGGCAAAACTTTCCGGTGGTGTTGCGGTGATTAAGGTCGGCGGTTCTTCCGAAGTTGAAGTTAAAGAAAAGAAAGACCGTATTGATGACGCTTTGCATGCAACTCGTGCCGCGGTTAAAGAAGGTGTTGTTGCAGGCGGTGGTGTCGCTTTGTTGTATGCGGTCAGAGCATTGGATAGTTTGAAACCAGAAAATCAGGACCAGAAAGTTGGTGTTGATATTATTCGCAAGGCTATTCAAGCGCCAATCCGTCAAATTGCCGAAAATGCCGGTGTTGACGGTGCGGTTGTTGCCGGAAAGGTTTTGGAAAGCAAAGATACCAACTATGGTTATAATGCACAAAGCGGCGAATATGTCGATATGGTAAAATCGGGAATTATTGACCCGACCAAAGTTGTTCGCACTGCTTTGCAAGATGCGGCTTCTGTCGGAGGTTTGCTGATTACAACCGAATCGATGGTAACCGAAGCTCCAAAGAAGGAGTGCAACTGCGGATGTGGTTGCGGAGAGCATGGAGCCGGCGCAATGCCCGGAGGCATGGGCTTCTAAGCTGTAAATAATAAAGCAAAAGCCCCTGCAAATTATTTTGCAGGGGTTTTTGTTACTCTTCCGGCAGGAAGATACAGTATTCTTTCTCGATTACAGTGAAATTTCTTTTCACTTTGCATAGAAGTTGTTTTGGAACTTCTTGATGCCGGACGGCGGAAATTTTTTCGGCCAATTTTCTCAGTAAAGCAAGATTCTTTATCTCTTGCTGTGTGGGCGCCGGGTTAAATTCAATTTCGGAAATTTGTTCCGAAAGAATTTTTTTGATTTTACCCGGCGTGTTGCAGTCGAAAACAAGAACCTCGACCTTTTTGTTATCGGGATTGCTGTAAATGGCGATTGATTGCCATGATTGACCACCGGAAAGTTTTTTGCTGGCTACTAATAAGTAACCGTTATAACTCATTTTTTTCATACTTATAAAAATTGGTTAATAATGTTCTTAAAGCGAATGAGTCATAGCATGATATTTTAATTTTGTCCAGCAAAAAACCGCTCAGTTAAGAGCGGTTTTCATTGAACTTTGTCGTTATCAAAAATTATTTCAAAATCTTTGATACAACGCCGGCACCAACGGTGTGTCCACCTTCACGAATAGCGAAGCGCAATCCTTCTTCCATTGCGATCGGGTGAATCAATTTGGCTACCATGTTGATGTTATCGCCAGGCATTACCATCTCAGTTCCGGCAGGCAACTCTACGGCACCGGTAATATCGGTGGTACGGAAGTAGAATTGCGGACGATAGTTGTTGAAGAACGGTGTGTGACGTCCGCCTTCTTCCTTGGTCAAAATGTAGCACTTGCACTCAAATTCTGTGTGCGGTGTTACTGAGCCGGGAGCGGCCAATACTTGTCCACGTTCAACTTCTTCTCTCTTGGTTCCACGAAGAAGAACACCGATGTTATCGCCGGCTTCACCTTCATCCAAGAGTTTGCGGAACATTTCAATACCGGTTGCGGTGGTCTTTTGGGTTGGTTTGATACCTACGATTTCCAAATCATCGCCAACACGAACTACACCACGCTCTACACGACCGGTTACAACGGTACCACGGCCGGAAATTGAGAATACGTCTTCAATCGGCATCAAGAATGGTTTGTCTTTCGGGCGGTCAGGTTGCGGAATATAATCGTCAACAGCTTTCATCAATTCAATGATAGAATCGTGTCCAATCTTCGGATCGCCGTTCTCTAATACTGCCAATGCAGAACCTTTTACGATTGGAATTTTGTCGCCAGGGAAGTCATATGAGCTCAACAAGTCTCTGATTTCCATCTCTACCAATTCCAATAACTCAGGATCGTCTACTTGGTCTACTTTGTTCATATATACTACCAATGCAGGAACACCTACTTGGCGAGCCAACAAAATGTGCTCACGAGTTTGTGGCATCGGACCATCAGCAGCTGAAACAACCAAGATTGCACCATCCATTTGGGCTGCACCGGTAATCATGTTCTTTACATAGTCGGCGTGGCCCGGGCAGTCAACGTGTGCATAGTGACGTTTTGCTGTTTCATATTCTACGTGTGCGGTTGAAATGGTAATTCCGCGTGCTCTCTCTTCTGGAGCTTTATCAATTTGGTCATATGCGGTAAAGCTTGCACCGCCTTCTTCTGCCAATACTTTGGTGATTGCCGCTGTCAATGTCGTTTTACCATGGTCTACGTGGCCAATGGTACCAATGTTGCAGTGCGGCTTTGTTCTCTCAAATTTCTCTTTTGCCATTTTTATAATATCCTAATAAATTAAATTAAACAAAAACAGGAGAGCAGAAAATCCGCTCTCCTTATATTAATACTAAGCACTCTTTGCTTTTACTTTTTCTGCAATGTCGTTTGGAACTTCAGCATAATGATCAAACATCATTGTAAACTGAGCACGACCTTGTGAAAGTGAACGCAATGTGTTTACATATCCGAACATGTTTGCCAACGGAACTTGGGCATCAATAACACGAGCATTAGCACGTTGATCCATTCCGTTTACCAAACCGCGGCGAGAGTTGAGGTCGCCGATAATATCACCCATATATTCCTCAGGGGTAACAACTTCAACTTTCATAATCGGTTCAAGCAATTTCGGAGCTGCCTGACGCATACCTTCACGGAAGGCTGCACGAGCGGCAATTTCAAAACACATAACATTAGAGTCAACTTCGTGGTATGCACCATCATAAAGGTTGCATTTTACACCGGTAACCGGATAGCCGGCGATAACACCGGAATCCATAGCGGAACGCAAACCTTTTTCAACACCGGGGATATATTCCTTCGGAACATTACCGCCGACAACGGTGTTTTCAAACTCAAATCCGGTATAGCCTTCCATCGGCTCGAATTTGATTTTAACACGAGCAAATTGTCCGGCACCACCGGATTGTTTCTTGTGAGTATATTCAATATCACAAGGTTTGGTAATAGTTTCACGATAAGCAACTTGCGGCTCACCGACATTGCACTCAACCTTGAACTCACGTTTCAAGCGGTCAACAATAATATCCAAGTGAAGCTCGCCCATACCTTTGATGATTGTTTGTCCGGAATCTGGATCGGAAGAAACCTTAAATGACGGATCTTCCATAGCCAAACGAGACAAAGCCAAACCCATTTTCTCGATATCCACTTTGGTTTTCGGCTCAACTGCCAACTCAATAACCGGATCAGGAAATTCCATATTTTCCAAAACAATCGGATGAGAAGCATCGCACAAAGTATCGCCGGTTGTGGTATCCTTTAGACCTGCCAAAGCGATAATATCACCAGCATTGGCTTCTTTCAAGTCTTCACGTTTGTTAGAATGCATCAACAACATACGACCTACGCGCTCTTTTTTGTCTTTTACAGAGTTGTAAATGTAAGAGCCGGCGGTCATTGTGCCAGAATAGATGCGGCAGAATGTCAAAGAGCCAACGAACGGGTCGTTCATGATCTTGAATGCCAAAGCAGCCAAAGGCTGATTGTCATCAGGACGACGCTCTTCTTCTTTGTCCGTATTCGGGTTGATACCTTTAATTGAAGCAATATCCAAAGGAGAAGGCAAATAATCAATTACAGCGTCGAGCAAAGGTTGAACACCCTTGTTCTTGAAAGCTGTTCCGCAGAATACCGGAACAAAGTCTTGTGCCAAAGTACCTTTACGGATGCATTTTTTCAAAGTTTCAACTGAAACTTCTTTACCTTCGAGATAGTCCTCCATGGCTTGTTCATCTTGTTCAACAGCCATTTCTACCAATTGGTGATGATATTCTTCGGCTTTTGCCTTCAAATCTGCAGGAATTTCTTGAATTTCAATCGGAGAATCTGCAGTATCACCGGTATAAACAATAGCGTTCATGTTGAGCAAATCAACAACACCGCGGAACTCTGCCTCAGTGCCGATTGGCAATTGCAAAGCCATAGGACGGGCTCCCAAACGGTCAACAATCATATCCAAGCAACGATAGAAGTTTGCTCCGATACGGTCCATTTTGTTGCAGAAGCAAATACGTGGAACACCATATTTATCAGCTTGTCTCCAAACTGTTTCAGATTGCGGTTCAACACCGGCAACCGAGTCAAAAACTGTGATTGCACCGTCCAAAACGCGCAATGAACGCTCTACTTCAACAGTAAAGTCAACGTGTCCCGGAGTATCAATCAAGTTGATACGGTATCCTTTCCACAAGCAAGTTGTAGCAGCGGATGTAA
>JAGCXO010000026.1 GCA_017961285.1 Alphaproteobacteria bacterium
GCTTATTTCGGCAAAGAGTTTTATACCTTCTGCTTTTTGAGGTTCACTTATAAGTGCTTTTTTTGCGAGCGCATATGCTTGGGAAGATTTTTTTTGCTGATAATATATGTCAGCCAAATTGATGTTGGCGGTATAAAAATTTTTTTCTATCCCTATAGCTTTTTGATATAATTTTATGGCTTTTTCATATTGTTTTTTTTCTTTATATATATTTCCCAAAAGGGTAATCGAATTATAATTTTTGGAATTTATATGCAAAAGTTTTTTTATATAAAATTTTGAGAGCATATATTTTTTTTGCTCAAAATATATTATTGCCAAATATAATAGTGCGGCTTGAGATTGTTTGTTTTTTTTATATGCTTTTCTGTAGAAACTTTTAGCAATTTCTTTTTTGCCGAGAGAATCGTAGCACTTTCCGGTAAAAATCAGAATGTTTTCTTCTGACTTATATTTTTTATCCAGTTTTGATATTTCACCTAAAGCCTGATTATACTTTTCTTCTTTATATAATTTTGCAGCTTTGGTAAAAGCTGAAAGCATCTTTGTTCTCCATTAAAGATTGGTCGGGCCTATTATTTCATTTTTTAGTAAAAAAACTATTGACGTTTTGAAAATATTAGGTTATTTATCATTTCGCAATGTAGATGGGGGTATGGCGGAACTGGTAGACGCGCTAGACTCAAAATCTTGTGGCCACAAGCCGTGTCAGTTCGAGTCTGACTACCCCTACCATTTTTCAGAACCTTGATTTGCGTCAAGGTTTTTTGTTTTTGAAGAGGAAATAACTGATGAAATTTTTAGCTAAAGCACTAAGCCAGCTTATGCCAATAAAAAAATATCGCAAACCGTTTTTGCGTTATTTAGAAAATATTTTATGGTGTAGCGAATCGAGAAATATATATATTCGGAAGATACAAAAAACAGCAAAAACTGTTGGAGTAAATTTACATGTTTCCGCCCCTTCAAAAGTCAATAAAAATACAATTCTTGGTGATAATATTTGCCTTTTGGGTTGTAAAATTGCCGGAAGAGGAAATGTAAAAATCGGAACAAATGTTATTATTGCCGGTGATTGTCTAATTGTAACAGAAAATCATAATTATGAGGGTGAAACTCTTCCTTATGATCCGACACCTGTTTGTCGCGATGTTGAAATCGGTGATTTTGTGTGGATTGGCACGCGTGTTTTGATATTGCCCGGAACAAAAATCGGCGAAGGTGCTATTATTCAAGGTGGTGCCGTTGTTCACGGGGAAATTCCTCCTTGTGCCATTGCCGGCGGCAATCCCGCAAAGGTCTTCAAATACAGAGATATTGAGCATTTTCAAAAATTGAAAAGTGAAAAAAAGTTTTATATAAAATAACCTCCTTTTTACTTAATTTTAAATTTATATATCTTATACTTGGTATAAAAGAGGTATATATGCGGGTTTCTACATTTTTATTTGCGTTGCTTTTATTTGTTTTTGGAGCGGGAGTTTGTAATGCTACACATTATTCTTCATCAAGAATAAAGCGTTATGCCACAAGCACCCCTCGTAAAGTTGAAAATAATTTGAATAGTCTGACAAGGTATCTGGTAGCCCCCCTTGATGATGATTATGACAAGGCAAAAATTATTGCGTATTGGATTGCCAGCCATATAAATTATGACGAATATCTTTATAATGGCAGTGAAGTTACAAAACTTATGGCATCCCATAGTTTGCAGTCTCCCGAGCAATTATTAGAATCGAGAGTTGGTATCTGTAGCGAATTTGCAATGCTTTTTGATCAAATGTGTAAAATTGCCGGAATTAGAGGGAATATTGTGAGGGGTTATGCCTATCCTGCTAAACAAAAGATAAGGGGTAAAGAAAAAAGAAATTATGCTCATGCTTGGAATTATTTTTTTTATGACGGTGAAAAAATTTATGTTGATACAACCTTTATGGCCGGCGGAACAACCTCTCCGACATGGCGAGCGTCCGAAGTATCGCATAAAAGAGCTTTACATAAAGTTCAGCGCGATAATAAATATAAAAGTATGGTTAATGATTTTGATGACTATTATTTCAATTTTAGTTATAGAAATGAAATTAAGGAAATGAACTATAAACACGTGGAAAAGTAATAATTTTATCTTAGATATATGCTCTAAATTTATTAAATAATTTGATTTTTATTTTCTGTATAAGCCCTTGTTTTTGAGCGATATAAGATGTTTGCGGTGTTTCTATAAGCTTATCAAATTCTTTTTTCATAGAATGGTAGCCGATTGCATATTGCTTATTGCCGGGGTTCCACTTTTTGTATGCATTTACGGCTTGTTTGATTTTGCTAATTATGTTTTTGTCTGCGACCTTCTTTCTTGTTTGTTTTTTGCAATCGTCCAGACAATATGGCTCAATAAAGAATTTAATCTTATGAAATTTTCCTTGTTTGAATAAATTATTTGCAGCCATCCCCAAAGCTTTGTGGTCGCTGTGTTGCTTGCTGCCTGTGTTATAATATATTGTGTTAATGATAACTTTGCTTTGTTTTTGATATTGTAAAATGTGATAGTTTATAAATTTCTCGGCTTCTGTAACTGATAATTTTCCGTCCTTTACACGATTGAACGGAATATGTATATTTGAGCGTTGAACGCCCATTGCAAGGCAACTGTTAATAAATTCTTGGTCACGAGCCTGTGTAAATTCTTCTTTTGTCAGGCAATATTTATGTTCCTCCTTGTGTAGCGGACAATGTCGTTGATCATTCAATCGCTCTTTTATGGAAGACTCTGAGCCGTCTGTGCACAAAACAACATGCACGTCTTGTTTCTTGATTATTGATGAACATATATCTATTCCCATAGTTAAAAGCTCATCATCTTGGTGGGGGATAAAATATATGGATGTCATAGTATTATGGGGATTTTTTTTATTATATTTTTTGCTAAATGCGAGGCATATATCCTTGATATTATAAAAATTATTACCAATATTTGTGTCAAATATTTTTGACATAAAGTAACCCTCGCCAAATTTATTATCCACCCAATCCGTAATATCTTTTAGGTAATCATCATTTTTAGTTTTATTCATTGACCATAGGCTGAATTCTTGTGATTCTTTTATTGTTTTCAATCCGTGAAATTCTGCCGCTTGAACAACAGGAATATCTGATAAAACTTCTACAGCTTTCAACCATAGATCATCCGCATTTAAGGCTGTATTTTTAATTATATCTTCTTGTAAATATTCCATATTTAAGAGATGTGGCGGAAACAATGCGCCTGCTCCATTTGTGGCAAGCAGCTGCATGGAGGGTTGTCCGATAAATGAATTTGTTTCTTTGGGCCATATTCCATATGGTAGTAGTTTATTGTTTTCATCTTTTATCATTAAATGTGTTCTAAGTGCTGATATTGCTCTTGGAAATTGTTGGTAGGAAATGAGAAGGCTTTCTACCATTGTGCTCTCATATATTAAGTCATCATCAACAGTAATTATTATGCTGTCGGGATATTTTTTCATTGCATAAAAATATTTTTTATGCGGTCTTAAATCATTGCACCATTCTATGCAAATTTTACCCTTTTTTACCAATCTTAAAAGATATGACGGCAGATCTTTCTCTTGTTTTGGAAATTGAGAATCGGCAAGCCATAAAATTATGCGGTCAGGCTGTATGGTTTGAGAAAAGATGCTTGCTAATGCCGGTTTCAAATTTGCAATTCTCTGAGGGAAAGAGGTCATTGAAATAATAATTTCTTGATTTGTTTGTTCTCTATTCATTATTCCCCCTCATTATAGTTATTTATTTTACTTATCGGTGTCAGTTTTAATCCTTTATCCTGCAGTGTCGGCAACCAATCTTTTAAGGCTTGATAAGTTTGTTCTTTCGGATGACCTATGGCAATTGCCAATACCGTCTCGTGCGCTATTTTTTCAGCTTTTTGCAGTTGTGACAATATATAATCGTAGTCATTTTTATTATCTAAAAATATGTCTCGTGTAAATGACTTTATACCAAAAAGTTGCGATTGTTTATACCCTGTTGTTTGCGCTGTGGTTTTGGAATCAACAAATATCAGTTTTTTTTCAGCCAAAACTTGCATAACAACACCCATACGATGCTCATCTTCAGTAAATTTACTCCCCATATGATTATTAATACCGACAGCTTGCGGAACTTGTTGCAACATAGTATTCAATAACCTGACAATTTCTTCATCTGTCATATCGGTTGTTAGCATTTGTTCGGTATAGTTCTGCATAACATTCGGTTCCATCGGAACATGAACCATAATCTCCTGTCCACTGTTTTGCGATTGTTCTATTTGCTCTTTTAAGTGCGGTGCATAAGTTAAAAAAGAGGCCGTAATCGGATATTGTAAACTGGAAATTTTTTGTGTTTTGTCGCGATTTACCCCCATGTCGTCGATTATTATGACAATTTCGGCATAATTATTCTGTTCAGAAAAGTCTTGCGTTTGAGGGGTATCGTTTGGCAATATCTCTTCCGTCGGCTCTTTTGGCTGTTGCGTTTTTTCAGGTTCAACTTGCAATTTTGAAGCGGGCGAGAAATATGGGGTTTGATGTTTTATGTATTTATTTAAGTCATTAAAATATGTTAAATTTTTTTTATATATCAGATCACGCAATATAAAGTCTGTGTTGCCATTTGTCGGATAAAAATATATATCCTGTTCATGGGCAAAAGATTGCGGTAAAAAAAGAAAAAAGCTAAAAATAAGTTGTATAAATAAGCAAATATAGCGATATCTTTTTAATACAAACATATTTTTAGCTTTTGTTGTTACTTGTTACGCAATGTCGGAAAAGCAATTACGTCACGAATCGTCTCGGCACCGGTTAGAAGAATGGCTAAACGATCAATTCCCATACCCATACCACCGGTCGGAGGTAAAGCATTTTCAAGTGCTATGACATAGTCTTCATCCAACATCTGTGCTTCATCATCTCCAGCCTCACGCTCAGCACATTGAGCATCGAATCGGGCTTTTTGATCCAACGGATTGGAGAGCTCGGAATATGCACAGCCAATTTCCATGCCGCCGACATAAACATCAAAGTGCTCAACCAAACGAGGATTGGAACGATGAACTTTGGCCAGTGGAGAAATGTCACGAGGCATATCCATAATCAGAATCGGCTGTATCAAATGCGGCTCAACTTTTTCATCAAACATCAGCTGAACCACTTTACCCCAATTGCTGCAATCGGAAGCGTCAACGCCGACAGATTTTGCCATTTCTTTGGCCTGCTCTGCATTTTCGGCCTGCATAAGGTCTTGTCCGGTATATTCTTTGACCAAATCAACAATGGATTTGCGCTCAAAAGGCTTTGATAAATCAATTTCTTGTCCGTTTACAACAATCTTTTCGTTGCCATTAACCTCACGACAGACAAAACGCAACATATCTGGAATTAATTCTGCCATATCATTATAGTCTGCATAGGCTTGATATGCTTCCAAAGCCGTAAACTCCGGATTATGTTTTTTATCAATACCTTCATTACGGAAATTGCGACCAATTTCAAATACACGGTCAAAACCACCGACAACCAGGCGCTTTAAGAACAGTTCCGGGGCAATACGCAAATATAGGTCCATATCCAAAGTGTTGTGATGAGTGATAAACGGCTTAGCATTGGCGCCTCCCATAATGGTTTGCAACATAGGAGTTTCAACCTCCAAAAAGTTATGTTGCTCAAAATAGTGACGAACTGCTGAAGTTATTTGACAACGTTTCTTAAAAATTTCACGGCTGTCATCATTCATAATAAAATCGACATAACGCTGACGATAACGCGCCTCAACATCTGTAAGACCATGAAATTTTTCTGGCAACGGCTGTAATGATTTGCCGATAATATCAAATTTTTCGGCAGCAACAGAAAGCTCTCCTCTCGGGGTGCGACGCACAAAACCGCTGATACCAACCAAGTCGCCTACATCCAAATTTTTTAAGAGTTCAAGACCTTCTTCCGGCAGGTGGTTTTTGTGGCAAAAAACTTGTATTTTCCCTGATATATCTTTCAAATCAATAAACATTCCGCTATTGCGAACAGCCATAGCTCGTCCGGCGATAGTTACTCTATCTTCGGTATTTTCTCCGGCCGGCAGGTCAGCATATTTAGCTTGCAAATCTGCGGCAAATGCATTGGGCTTAAAGCAATATGGATAAGGATTATAACCCTTTTCCTGTAAAGATTGCAACTTTGCCAATCTTGATTCTCTATGAATATTTTCTGTAGCCATTTATTTTCTTCCTATTTTATATCAAATTAAATCATTCTGAGGTAATATAAACAAATATTGAAAAACTTGCAACCTAAAATAAAAACTCTTGACGTTATAAAAGAACTAAAGTAGAACATTTATATAATTTGGAGGAGATTAAAGTATGCTGACACCTAAGCAATATAAGCTGTTGATGTTTATTGATAATTCTATTAAAGAAAACGGAGCATGCCCATCATATGATGAGATGAAGGAAGCGGTCGGAATTAAATCAAAATCTGGTATCCATGCTTTGATAGAAGAATTGATTGAGCGCGAGTTTGTGCGCAAAATTCCACATAAAGCGAGAGCATTGGAGGTTTTGAGAATTCCGCGTTTTAAGCCAAAGGATATTATTGAGGAAGAAAAGAAAATTAAGGTTGCATTACAGAATTCTTCAGCCCAAATTCCTCTATACGGCAAAATCGCCGCCGGCACTCCAATTGAGGCTATTGCTTATGAAAATGAGACAATTCCGGTTCCATTTGAGATGGTCAGTAAAGGCGCTTTTTATGCTTTGCGCATTGAAGGAGAATCGATGATTGAAGCCGGAATTATGGATGGTGATTTAGCGATTATTAAGAGGACTGAAACTGCTGAAAATGGGCAAATCGTTGTGGCTTTGGTTGATGACAACGAGGCAACATTAAAAATTTTTGAGAAAAAGCAAGATGAAATTTGTCTTGTTCCGTGTAACAAAGCTTATAAAACACAGCATTTTCATCCGTCGCAAATAAAAATTCAGGGTGTTTTGAACGGAATAATTCGTAAATATTAATTTTTTGACAAAATAACTTGATTTTTTGTATAAATATGTTATTATTGCATTTAGGATAAGTTAGTTAATAGGAGAGTTGATATGGATACTAAGTGGCCCTATTTTGATGTAGAATATGGCGGGGCGCGTTTTTTTACTTCTATTGAAGCTGTTGAGCAGGCCTTGCGAGACGGGTATGTCGTTTCGGATGATGCTGATGAAGAAACTATAGGAAACGGACTTGGAGGTCCGAGCAAGAGTTTCAAAAAAAGACATAATAACACTATTGAGCAGCATCTTAAGGCATTAAAAGATCATCCGGAAGAATATATGCTTTTGTATAACCTGCAATATACAATAAATCACTTTACGCTGGAAAGACCGACAGAAGAGGGATCGGAAAAATTTCAGCCGGCTAGAGCTATGGTCTTTATTGATGACAAAACCAACAATA
The DNA here is from genome assembly GCA_017961285.1 of Alphaproteobacteria bacterium. Classification (GTDB taxonomy): domain Bacteria; phylum Pseudomonadota; class Alphaproteobacteria; order RF32; family CAG-239; genus JAFUYI01. The sequence goes on from JAGCXO010000026.1 coordinate 7,488, forward strand.
TTAAGGTTGATGTTGAAATGTTTGAGCCGGTCGGCGCTGATTTGGTTATTGATGAAGGTAAAGCAAATTTTGATATCAAAAACTTTAATGTTCCAAAAGCAAAGGCAATTCTTGACTTGTTGCAGAGACACAAATTGGTCAGCGGACTTGATAATTTGAAACTTAATGATGCTGATGAAGAATGCCAAAATATTGTTTCGCAAGCGGTCGAAGAATTGAAAAAAGAGAAAAACAGACCTTCAAGTGGTTTTATGCGAGGAGAATCGGAAGATTATAACGGAAATTCTCCGGTTGGTGATGATGCTTTTGAAAAATTTTCTTCGTCTAATGAAGGCCGAGCAAGTCAAGGAATGCCTACTCCCCCGCAAGAAACCGAAAAACGCGGCCTGAGAGGTTGGTGGGCAAAAAGACGTGAAGGGAAAAAATTATCATCTGAAGAATTGGAAAATATTCGTAAAGCAGATAAAATTTTTGAAAACTGGCTGAATAAGAACAAAGTAAAAGGTCGCAGCTGGCAGCTTGGATATGATTGGAATGGCGGTTGGACAACATATACAGCCTATCCGAATGAAAGCACAAAAAGGAGACAGCACGATATTGAGGCCAATGAAAAAGGCGAATTGAAGTATAACTATGAGTTTAAGATTTATACCAGAGTTAAAAACGGCAGGGTAGAAATTGCATATTCTTTGCCGCCGGGAAAGATTTTGACCAATACTCAAGCTGCACTCATTGCGGCAGCTTTTAAGGAAGCAGGTGTAAAATATGTTTCTTTCAACGGCTTGACCGATGATAATGAAGCCGCCATGAGAACAGGTTGTGCATTCAAAGGGCTTATTCCTGTTAATCATACCATCAATTTTGAAAAATTTGACAAGATGGTTGATTCCGCAAGAACAAAATTGAGAAACAACAGCCCTCAGTTCTGTGAATATGTACACGATTTGGCAATGCAAATTGATAAAAACTTACAAAAGAAGGGTATTGATTGGCGAGATGAGAAAAATCATAATGATCCTGATTGTTTATGTATAATTTGGGCTGAAAAATACTACAAATTATATCCGTTTAGCATATTTTGGAATAGCTACTACGGATTGGAAAATACATTTAACAATCGCGTTAATGAAGCTATTACTCTTTCACCAAAGAATAATGCCGCGCAAATTATCGGGGCAATTAATGCTGTTGCAAGAATATCTGAGATATATTCTGAAACTAATGGAAAGGACTTTGCTTATTTATTGAATGATAATTGCCAGTTACTGACAAGTGATGAAAAAAATATTTTAATCTCCTCATTAAGAAATGCGGGAATTAGCACAAAGTCTCTTGTAAGAGATAATGGTGCTCGTGTTTTGAAACCGGTTTATGAGAGAATGTGTGCTACTCAAGAAGAATTAGCGAAAAAAGATATAGAAGCAAAATATTTTGAGGATTTAGGCGATCGCGAAAAAGGCAATAAAATTGATAATCCGAAGCAGCATGCTATAGAAAGTTGCTATAAGGTTGCTCGAGGAAAAATTGACGATATAAATAGAACTTTTGATGGATCAAAACTTGAGACTATCGGCTTGAGCCTTGGAAAAATTGGTCTCACCTATGATTATAGTTTGGCTGATGAGCAAGCTATTAAAATGGGTTTAATTAAATCTTATAAAAATAGAAATCGCCGCGATAATGACAGCAATGACGATGACGAAAATAGAAATAATAATTTCAGAAGAAGAAATTCTTTGCCGTATGCTCATAGCGGGCGTGGCGGTATGGAATAAAAAATTGAAGTCCACTATTACAAAAACACCTGCCAGTAAATGACAGGTGTTTTTTGTTGGATAATTTGAAAGATATTATTACAATCCGACAATGCGGGCGAGTGCTTCTTCGACTTTTGCTTTGTTTTCCATAGCTTCAGCTTGGCGGCGGCGTTCTTCTTCGACCACCGCGGCGGGAGCTCTATCTACAAAAGACGGATTGCTCAATTTGCGTGCATAGCCTTCGAGATTTTTGTTCAAGCCGTCCAATTCTTTTTGCAGACGTTCGCGCTCGGCGGCAAAATCTACAACCCCTTTCAAAGGAATGAGAATTGTGTTTTCTCTGAAAACGGTTTGAACCATATCAGGAGTTGCTTCGCCGTTATAAACCTCGGCTTTTTCAAGACGGGCAAGTGCACAGATAATATCATTAAACTGTTGCATATTCTCAACTGATTGTGCATTGCCACCTTGTAATAGGGCGGTCAATTTTGCGCCTGCCGGCAAATTCATTTCCGCACGCAAAGAGCGAATGGCGCTAATCATATCTATTGCCCAATCTATTTGGGTAATATCTGCGGTATTGATATTTTCTTTCTCCGGCCATGCGGCTGAGATAATATCTTGTTCTGCGGAGTGCGAATTATTCCATAACTCGGCGGTTACAAAGGGCATAAAAGGATGTAAAATGATTAAAATGCGGTCTAAAACCCAAGCAAATGTGGCTCTGGTTTCTGATTTCAAGTTCTCATCTGTGCCGTAAAAAATCGGCTTGGTCATCTCGATATACCAATCGCAGAACGAGCCCCAAACAAATTGATAAACAGCATTTGCCGAATCTGAAAAACGGAAATTATTCAAGTTTTCGGTCAGTTCATTTGAGGTTTGTTTTACTTTGGCAACAATCCATTTATTGACAGGATGTTTTATCGTATTAAGGTCAAAATCTTTGGGCAAAACGCATTCGTTCATCTCACCAAAACGAGCGGAATTCCATAGTTTGGTTGCAAAATTCCGATAACCTTGAACGCGGGATTCCGAAACATTGATGTCACGGCCTTGGGTTTCCATTGCAGCCATGAAAAAGCGCAGAGCATCAGCGCCGTATTTCTCAATAATCTCCATTGGGTCAACGGTATTACCTTTGGATTTTGACATTTTGCGACCTTGTTCGTCACGGATAAGACCATGTAAATAGCACTTTTTGAAAGGAACTTTTTTCATAGCATACATGCTCATCATCATCATGCGGGCAACCCAGAAAAAGATGATGTCAAAGCCGGTTACCAAAACAGATGTGGGATAAAAAGTATCAAGATATTCGGTTTTGTCCGGCCACCCGAGAGTTGAAAAAGCCCAAAGACCGGATGAAAACCATGTATCCAAAACATCTGTTTCACGTCTTAGCTCAACGTGTTTGCCATAATGTTTGTCGGCTGAGGCTTGTGCTTCTTCTTCAGTTTCTTCGCAGAAAATGGTTTCATCAGGTCCGTACCAAATCGGCATTTGATGTCCCCACCACAGTTGGCGCGAAATACACCACGGCTGAATGTTGCGCATCCATTCAAAATAAGTTTTTTCATAGCTCTTGGGAACAAACTGCATCTCGCCGTTTTCAACCACACGCATGGCTTCAACTGCCAATTTTGGCGCATCAACAAACCATTGATCGGTCATCAAAGGCTCAATAATAACATTGGAACGATCACCATAAGGAATTACCATCGGGTGATCTTCAATCTTGTCCATAAGACCGAGACCATCCAAAGTTTCAATGGTTTTTTGGCGGGCAGTTTGTGTATCCATGCCGGTAAAAGGAGTATTTTCATTTAAGGTTGCATCGGGGTTCAAGATATTTACCAGCGGTAAATTGTGACGCTTGCCAACTTCAAAGTCATTGAAATCATGTGCCGGCGTAATCTTAACCGCGCCGGTGCCTTTGGTCGGATCGGCGTGCTCATCGGCAATAATCGGAATGGCTTTATTGATAATCGGGATAATACATTCTTTGCCGATAAGGTGTTTTAACTTTTCATTGTCTTTGGAAACGGCAACCGCGGTATCACCGAACATGGTTTCAGGACGAGTGGTGGCAATATGAACAAATGCTCCTTCTTCGCCTTTAATCGGATATTTCAAATAATACATTTTTCCGACCGCTTCTTTTTGAATTACTTCCAAATCGGAAACGGCAGTCATAAATTTCGGGTCCCAGTTTACCAGCTTTTTAGCTTTGTAAATCAAGCCGTCTTTATAAAGGCGAACAAAAATTTTGCGAACAGCACGTGATAAACCTTCATCCATGGTGAAGCGAGTTCGCGACCAATCGCAAGAAGTGCCGAGGCGTCGCAGTTGTTTGCAAATGCCGTCGCCGCAACTCTCTTTCCATTGCCAAACTGTTTCAACAAATTTTTCGCGTCCTAAATCATGACGGGTAATACCCTGTGCGGCGAGATTACGCTCAACAACCATTTGGGTAGCGATACCGGCATGATCCGTTCCGGGTTGCCAAAGAACATTTTTGCCTTGCATACGGTTATAGCGAATCAATATATCTTGCAAAGTGTTGTCCAACGCGTGCCCCATGTGCAAAACACCGGTAACATTGGGAGGCGGAATAACAACGGCGAAAGCTTCTTTGTTTTTGTTCATATTGGGTTTGAAAGCGCCTTTTTCTTCCCAGGCGGCATAAATTTTTTCTTCAAAATTCTTCGGATCGTAAGTTTTTTCTAACATATTTTTTTCCTGTTTTTTATTAAAATTCCAACAATCCGCTCTTGTTAATGAGCGGAACTCAAAAAAACGGGAGGCCGAGACTAAAATGCTTTAGCGTGGTCCGGCCTTTGCCATCACTCGTTTGATTTCTTCTCTGACAATTAGGGGCAGGCTTTCGTTGAGCCACTGTTGCAAAACCGGCACAATTTCATTGATAACCGCTGTTTCGGCAAGTCCTCTTATGGAACTGTCGAGTTGAGGATTTTGTTTGCGGCGTTCGGCAAAATATTTTTGGAACTGATTGATAATGACTGCCGAATAATCTGCGGGTTTTGCCGCTTGCGGTTGAACATATTGCCGCGGAGTAGCTTGTTGTTGCGCATTAGCATTGACATTGAGCGAAAATACTTTTTCACTCATCTGTTCCGGTTTTTGAATAATCTTATTGATGTTGCGACAAATGGCATTGACATCATTTTCAATATTTTCTTCTGTTGCCGAAGAAAATTGAGCGGATTTTTTCTCGGCGGGGCGATTAAAAGGTGATGTCATTTCATTTTTATCAAATGCCGGATGATAGGGTTTTTGATTGTCGCGCATAATATTGCGGATTGAGGCTAAAACCTCGTTCATCGGTATTTCTTTTGCATCTTGTTCTGCCATGTTTTATCCTAATCGATTGAAGTTGATATCCATTTGTTGCGAGTATCTTTATAATATTGCTTTGCATTATATAAATCAACATTAAGTTTTAGGTTCTTGGCGGTAAGTTTTCCCATTGCCTGCATTACTTGCATTGAAGATAAGTAATAATCTCTGCGGGCTGTAACCACCTGAACCTGCGAATTTAATAAGGTTTGGAAAGCTGTTAAAACATCTAAAATGGTGCGATTTCCTAAAGCTTCTTCTTTTTTCACGCCTTCCAGGGCAATTTTGTTGGCATCGACCTGTTCTTCCAAAGCCTTAATTTTGGCATCGTAGGCAACCATCGCTTCCCAACTGCCGGTAATGGCTGATACAGCGGCACGCTGTGCGCTTAGAACATTTTCTTGGGCCTGCCATTTGGCATATTTGCTCTGACGGATACGAGCTCTGCTTTCACCGGCATCATAAAGAGGAATACTGGCATTTAAGCCCCAGCTCATTTCATCTACTTCACCGTTAGGGTCGCCGTGATGCTTGGAATTGCTTTTGCTTTTTCCTGCTGTTCCGGTTGCGGAAAGTTGCGGCGATAAGGCGCCATAATTGGCTTTTACGGCATATTCTTTTGATTTTAAGGCTTCTTTTGCCTGCAACAAACCAAAATTGTTTTGCTCGGTATATTCCAAAGCTTTAGCAAAAGTAGGAGGTAAAAATGTGTGAATATTGGAAGGTTCACTTAAATTTTGCGGATTTTTACCAATGATTTGTTTGTATATTGCTTTTGAAACTTCTAATGTGCCTTCGGCACTAATTCTATCTGCAACAGCTTGCGAATGACTTGATTTTGCTTGAGCAACATCTGTGCGTGTCAGTTCGCCGACATTAAAACGCTCTTGGGTTTCATCCAATTGTTTTTTTAATAATTTTTCGTTGTTTTTTTGCAAATTGACAATTGCCTCGTCGCGGACAACATTGAGATATGCCTCGGAAGCACTCAAAAATATTGTCTGCTCATAGTTTGAAAGATTGTATTGTTCGGAACGAGAGGCGCTATCTGCCGATTTTACGGAATTGACCGTTGAAAAACCAGAGAAAAGCGGCTGTGATACAGTGGCTCCGTAACTGGTGTTAACGCTGCCGTCTTCGGCGGGGTTAATATTGCTGTCGCGATTGGAATTACTGTATTGTCCGGTGAGAGCAACCGTCGGGCGGTAGCCGGATTTTGCAATTGCAACGTTTTCATCGACAGCGCGAAGGTATGCGCGTTGCGCCTGCAAATCAGGGTTGCTGCGATAAGCTTCTGCCATGGCTTCAAAAATTGTCTCTGCCTTTGCGGAACAGCAAAATAGTGTTCCTACCAGGATGGCAGGGATAATATTTTTTCTCATAGATACACCTCTTTCAAATATAAACTGCGGTGATTATATAACATTTTTCAGCGATTGCAATTATATTTTTTTTTAATTTTTTAACTTCGTTAACCTTATTTCAAACAATTTACGGATAAAATGGCGGCAAAATTTATGAAAATACGTTGGAGAGGTAGGATGGAAGAAAAAAGCTCTATGATTTTGAACGAAATTGATAAAGCTCGTCTAAAATTGTCGATTGAGCATTATATAAACTATTTTATCGGCAAACGTGTTTGTGAGATTACCAAAGAAGAAGCTCTGAAAGCTATTTGTCTGGCCGTGAGAGAATTTGCCATGGACAGAATGTATAAAACTATTGCCAGATATAACAAGAAAAACTCTAAGCGAGTATATTATCTGTCGGTCGAATATCTTTTGGGACGCTCTTTGGAAAATAATCTTCACAGTTTGGGGCTTTTTGATGCTTTGAATAGTATAAAAATTGAGGGGTGGCCTTGGAAAAATATGGAGGAAATTTTTGATACCGAATATGATCCGGCTCTCGGTAACGGCGGATTGGGAAGATTGGCCGCTTGTTACCTTGACTCTATGGCATCGCTCGGTATTCCGGGTTTTGGTTATGGTATAAACTATGAATATGGTTTGTTTAAGCAAAAATTTGAGAACGGATATCAGATAGAACAAGCAGACAGCTGGGATGGAGAAAACTCTCCCTGGCAGTTTGCGAGAAATGACCGTAAAGTTACAGTGCCATTGTATGGAGAAGTTGAGACAACAATTAATAAGACCACTGGCGAACCTGCTTTTATTTGGAAAAACACGAGACCTATTTTTGGAATTCCATTTGATTTTCCGATTGTCGGTTATAATGGAAAATCAGTAAACTATTTGCGTTTATTTTCAGCAGAAGGTGATGAGCAACTTAATATCGAAATATTTAACAAGGGCGGTTATATTGATGCTTTGAGCGATAAGATTGAAAGCGAAACGGTTTCTAAAGTTTTATATCCGTCAGATGCTATCGAATCGGGAAAAGAGTTGCGGTTGAAACAGCAATATTTCTTTGTTTCGTGTGCTATTCAAGATATTATCAGGCGCTTTTTGGAAAAGAGTAATGATTTTCATAAGATGCCGGATTATATTTGTATTCAGCTCAATGATACGCATCCGGCTTTGGGAATTCCGGAGATGATGCATCAACTTGTTGATGTTTACGGTCAATCTTGGGATTCTGCCTGGGCAATTACAACCAAGATTTTTGCATATACAAATCATACCTTGTTGCCGGAAGCATTGGAAACCTGGAACGCCAATATGCTCGGGAGGATGTTGCCCAGACATTTGCAGATTATTTATGAAATTAATCGCAGATTTATTGAATTTGCAAAACAACATTTTGGTAATGATAAACAAAAACTGGATAGAGTTTCTATTGTATTCGGTGAGGGAGAAAATCAGATTATCAAAATGGCAAACTTGTCTATTGTCGGATCTTTTTGCATTAACGGTGTGGCAAAACTGCATTCTGAGTTGTTGAAAAAGAGCCTTTTGCCGGAATTTTTCGAGTTGTGGCCGGAAAAGTTTTTGAATATTACCAACGGCATTACCCCGAGACGTTGGTTATATCATGCAAACAGCGATCTTGCGGCTTTGATATCCTCTAAAATTGGCGAAGATTGGGTTACTGACTTAGATTTGTTGCAAGAACTTGAGGATTATGCCGACAATCCTGCTTTTGTGAAGAAATTTATGCAAATTAAACTGAAGAACAAAGAACGTTTGGCGCAAGTAATTCTTAAAACTACCGGTGTCGTTGTTAATCCGAAGAGTATATTTATTGTTCAAGCCAAGCGTATTCATGAATATAAGCGCCAGTTGATGACAATTTTGCAGGTGATCGGCGACTATTTGGCTATAGTTAAAGATAATATTTATCCCACTCATCCAAAAACCTATATTTTTGCGGGTAAAGCTGCTCCTTCTTATCAGTTTGCCAAAATGATTATTAAGTTGATTAACAATGTCGCTGATGTGGTCAATCATGATCCTATGGTAAACGATATGATTAAGGTTGTATTTATACCTGATTATAAAGTTTCTTTGGCAGAAATTTTGGTTCCGGCGGCAGATATCAGTATCCAAAATTCTACCGCAGGTTTTGAAGCTTCGGGCACTGGCAATATGAAATTTGCTCTCAACGGAGCTTTGACGGTCGGCACTTATGATGGAGCTAATATCGAAATTAGAGAAGCGGTAGGAGAAGATAATTTTTATCTCTTTGGTTTGCGTGATAAAGAAATTAATAATATGCATTGTTCGGGAACGTATAGGCCATATGATATATATGATAATTCCGATTATATCAAAAGAATTTTGAATACGCTAAATTCCACTATGTTCTGCGAAAAGGACTATATGCTTTTATTTAAGGTAATTTTTGAAGAATTATTGTCGCGCGATTACTATATGGTATTGGCGGATTTGCAAAGTTTTAATGATGCCTTGCATGCTGCCGAAGCAGATTATCATAACAAAGAAAAGTGGGCGCATAAAACCATTCTTAATGTGGCTAGAATTGGCAAATTTTCCAGCGACAGAGCAGTTATGGAATATGCAAAATATATTTGGCATATAAAACCTGTAAAATAATCGTTGCCTTTTTGATATTTTTTTACAAGTTGACAGATTTGTTTGATTTTATTTAACTTTGATGATATAAACTGGTTTGAGGAGTGATTTTATAGTTTAAAATGTTAGATATATTTACAACAGTATTCAAATATAAAGAAAAAGAAAGTCCGGATAAATTGGGGCTGTATCCGGAGCATGTGCATGTCAACGCAATGCCGGAAAGAAGATATTTGTGGACCTCTTATATTTTTGTTATTTTGATTTGTTTTTCGGTGGCACTGAATATGATTTTATCCCTATCTTTATATGTTATGCTGCCTTTGAGAAAAAGTAAGCCGCAACTTTTTACGGTGAACAAATATTTTAGTCAGGTGGATCCGGTGCAGCCGGCAGAGATGACCTATCCGGTAAATAATTTAATTGCTGAAGAAAATATAACAAATTATATAATGATGCGCTATTTAATAACCACGGATTATTATGAATTGGAGCGCAGATGGGGCGTTTCGTCACACATTTTTTGGATGTCTTCGCCTTCGGTATATTCTGCATTCAGGAGTTCGGAAGCGGATAATAACATTTCACAATTCAAAAGTAAGAACATGGCTAGAAATGTTGTAATTGATTGGATTAGGGCGTTGACAGGCGCTTTGTGGCAGGTGCAGTTTGAGACACTGGATTATCTGCCTGATAATCCTGATCCAATTGTTAATATATGGCGGGCAAATTTGAGAATTACATTCACGAAGTTTAAGGATATTTCTCCTGCAAACGCTTTGAAGAATCCCTTCGGATTTTTGGTTACGGATTATCAGCTTGCTTATGTGGGCAAGCCGACAACCTCCGAATCGTATATGTCGCAGGCAAAGAAGATTACCAACAAGATGTTTTTGAAGTGATATTTTATGTTTGAAAAAAATGCCGCTGTTGTGCGGCACTTTTTTTATAGTTTTAATTTTTTATCCAATCGTTCAAGTTCGTCGATATAACTGCTTATCAGACTCAAACCTTTGTTCCAAAAATCTTTGTCTTCAGGGTTTAAGTTAAAAGGTTTGAGAAGTTTTTTATAATCGGTTATTGCTGTTTGCGACAACATATGCATATATTTATCGGCAAAATTGTTTTGTTTTTTATCTTGTGAAACCTGATATAACGAATTGACCAAACAATCTGCAAAAGAATATGCATAAACATAAAAAGGAAGCACGAAGAAATGTCCGACTTGCGACCATATGTAAGCGCAATTTTCATCAACTTCAACATATTTGCCGAGGCTTAATTTCATTTCTTCTACCCAAATTTGGTTAAGTCGCTCGGTGCTGAGTTCTCCTTGCTGACGCTCTTGATGAGCGCGGCTTTCAAAAAAGTGAAAAGCAATTTGTCTTATGGCTGTATTTATCATATCACCGACTTTTGAAGCTATTAAAGCCAATTTTGCTTCGTTGTCGGGAAGTTTTTTGACCATGGACTGAAATGTTATCATTTCTCCGAATACCGAGGCAACTTCTTCGGTGGTCATTCGGGAATATTCGTTTAGCTCGCCGTTTTTAATTCTGGTTTGGTGGTGGCAACCATGCCCCAACTCGTGAGCAAGAGTTAATACATCATTTTGTTTGCCGACGAAATTGAGCAATAAATAGGGATGAGATTCCGCGCAAACGGGGGCACAAAAAGCACCGCTGACTTTGCCGTCACGAGGGGGAACATCTATCCAATTGTGAGTGAAGAAGTCTTTGGCTATTCCATAAAGCTTGGGAGAAAATTGTTTATATGCCTCCAAAACTGTTGAAACAGCAGCATCCCACGTGTAATGAATATCTTGGCTGAACGGAAGCGGAGCATTGCGGTCCCAATATGATATTTTATCCATTTTGAGCCATTTTGCTTTCAGCTTATAAAAGCGGTGTGCAATTTTGGAATAGTTTGCGCGGACGGTTTGAGCCAAGGTTTCAACTGTTTTATCGTTGACATTTTCTGACATATTGCGAGAAGATACAGGCGTTGAAAAACCTCTTTTTTTATCTTCAATCGCTTTATCTTTGATAATCATATTATAGATAAATGTGAACAGTGCCGAATTTTCTTTTGCCACACGGTTAATCTCTTGGCCGGCAGCTTTTCGCAAAGAAGCATCTTTATCCAAAAGGAGTTTTGATACTTCGGCGTCATTATATTTTTTGCCCTTTACGGTATATACTAAACGTGATGATGTTTCTTCATATAAGCGAACCCATGCATTGGATGAAGTTAAGGATTTTTCAAGCAAAACTTCTTCTACCGGTTCGGGAAGCTCATATTTTTTGAAACGACGAACTCTCTCAAGCCATGGTTGATAATGTTTCATATTTTTGTTCTGCAACCAAGATTTTACTTTTTCCTGAGGTAGAGAATTTATTTCCAAGCTAAAGAATACCAAAGGTTTGCTGTATTCGGTGATTTTTTCGACAATATCCTGATAGAAAGCAACTGCAGATTGGTCTTTCATTTTTGTTACCATATTTAAGTTTGCAAATCCGCCAAGTTTTCCGGCAAGAGAAGAATGTTTTTCATAATTTTGCAAAATTTTTGCTATTTCCGCGCCATCAAGAGAATTTAGTTTTCCTTTATATTTGCGGGCAAATGATGCACAGAAATTGCGATATTTGATCAAATCTTTATTGATTTTGGGATCTTTTGTATCTTTGTATAGATCGGAAAGATCCCATGTCGGTAATTGCTTACTTGTTTTCATTGTATATTTTCTCCAATTCTAAATTTTGCTGTTTTAATAATTCCATTTGTTCGGCAATATTCGGATTTTCTTTATAAAACTCTTCCAGTTCAGGGGTTATTTCTTGAGCTGTTTCAGAATAGTAATATTCTGACCATGGTGTTTTGGAATCTCCAATGAGCCAGTTTTTGAAGCCTTTGTATATCACTTTGTTGTAACAAATATAATTTTTGCTGACCGCTTTGAAAACACACCAAGTTTTTTGGTTGCAGTTATAGACATCCTCTATCATTTTCTGGGTGCATATAGAAAAACCTCTGCCATTTTCGTCTTGGTGCGGGGCATATAAAATGAGAAAGAATTCGGCTATAAACAAAATCACAATTAAAGTTATAGTTGTTCCTAACCAATGGTTTTTAATATAATTACGCAATATTTTTTCCCTGTCTTTTAATTAAGAATTGTTCCAGCAATGCTAATTCTTCTCTGGTATTGGCACTAGCTACATCTTCAGCTTTACATTCAACAACCGCACATTTTAAACCCTTTTGACGTGCTATTGCTATAGCATCTGTAAGATAATATTCTTTTGCAGCATTGTCATTTTTTATCTGCGATAGGATATCAAACATAGTTTTGCCATCAAAACACATAATACCGGAATTGCACAATTTTATGGCTTTTTCTTCTTCTGTAGCATCTTTAAATTCTACAATTTGAGTTAATTCGCCATTTTCAATTTTTAATCTTCCGTATCTTCCGGCATCTTCAAGCACAAATCCCAAAACTACCACAGCATATCCCTCTTGGCATTTTTGAAGCATTTTTTGATATATGGATATGGGAGTAATAGGAGTGTCGCCGTATATAACCAAGACATTGCCGTCAAAACCTTGCAACTCATCTTTTGCGGCGAGCACAGCATTTGCCGTTCCGAGTTGTTGTTGTTGAACACAAGTTTTATACGGGGCAACTTCTTTTTTTACTAAATCACCGTCGGGAGCTATTACGGTAACGATTTTATCGGCTTTCATTTCTTCCATTGAATCAATAATATAACGAATCATAGGCCTGTTACGTAAGGGCATTAAGACTTTCGGCAGGTCGGATTTCATTCTTGTGCCTTTTCCAGCACCGAGGACAATTGCGGCTAATTTGGTTTTGCTCATTATTTAGCTCCTTTCTAACATTTTTTTAATAACTTTAATATATATTACCATCTATATTTTATTTGTTAACAAAGGTGTATGTTTATGAAAAAACTTTTTTTTGCAATATATTTCATTGTTTTTGCTATATCAATCGGCTTGGTGCGCTCTGCTCCAACAGAAATTGTTAATATGGAAGAAGCTCAGAAAATAAAAAACAGCAGAAAGGTGGTGTTGCAGCAAGATCGTCCCGAGCTGCCAAAAACGCGTGAAGAGTTGATTAAATTAATAGATGCCAAAAACAGGGTTATTCCCGTAACAACTATGGATGAGATGGATAAATATAGCGGAATGAGTGTTATTCATAGCGAAGAATATCTTTCACAGCAGGCTCAACAAGAAAAATCTACTTTTCAAAAAATTTATGAAGAGACAATGAGCAAAATCGGGATTGATGAAGTTAGAGCTCCGGAAAATATTGCTTTTTCAGATAAACCTTCTGATGCAAAACTGTATTCTGAATTGGCTTTGCAAAATGCTATTACTAATCCTAACGAATCGGATATTGAGGTTATAAATGTTCAGCTTCCAAACGGGCAAAGTATTGTGGCGCCGGCAAAGGAACATATACCTTATTTGTCAAGCACTATTGAGATTATGCCGGACGGACTGGTGCGTATCAGAGAAACAGTTATGGTTATTGCTAACGGGCAAAAGCTGAAATATGGACTGATAAAAGCTTTGCCTAAGTATTCTATTTCGAGAGACGGCGTGCGGGAGAGCACTATTCCGTATCTTAATAAGGTTACAATCAACGGGACCGAAACTGATTATATGCTGAAGGACGGATATGACAGATTTTTGATTGCACCGAGAAAAGTTTTGCCTTTGCAATCCGGTATATATACTTATGTTTTTGATTATATTTTGGATAGAAAACTTTGGTATTATGACGATTTTAATGAGTTTTATTGGGATGTTACAGGTAGCTTTTGGAATTTGGCGATAAATTATGCAACCGCAGTCGTGAGATTGCCTTCGGATGTTGAATCTTTGGGAGAAACATTGATGCTTGGTTATTTGCCTGACCAAATATCTGATGAAGATGGGGTTGTTGTCGCTAACAGAATTACAAATGCCTTGGGGTTCGCAACATTGCGACCAATGTTTGCCGGCGAAGGCATGCATATGCTAATCAGAATTCCGAAGGAAGGTTTTTTTGATCCTGATATCAATAAAAAAATTAAGTGGTTTATTGAAGACTATGGCGATATTTTGCTGGCTGCTTTTGCATTTTTGGCGATTTTGCTGGCTTATATAATTTCGTGGAAAAATATTGATGCATCTGCGGCAGAGACTGCAAAGATTAGTTTTCAAAAAACTCCGTCATTATACAGATTGTTAGCGAAAGGCGTTTATGATAAAGTTTCTTTTGGTGCTTTTCTGTTGGATATGAGGAAAAAAGGAATTGTTGATATCGTTGACGAAGAAAAAGGTATTTCAATTGTCAAGCGCACACAAAAATTATCTAAGCTAAACTCTTTGGAAAAAAGGGCTATAAAATCGCTTTTCGGCAACAAACAAAACAGTTTATCCATTTCTCCTCGATCCACAATACTTTTAAATAAGGCTTCACACTATATTGAAAAAGATACAAGCCGACGTTTTAAGCGTTTGTTACTGAGGCTGAATTTTTCATATATTTTCCTGAGTGCTTTGATGGTCGTTTTGACCGAATTGGCTATATCTTATTTGAAAGTTGATATGTGGTCAGTTTTCGGTATTTTGTTGGCATCAACCGTTACTATTGCTTTTTATTGGTCATTTTTGGTAATGAAAATTAATAAAAAATTTTTACGTTTTATATTACGTTTGTTTGCTGTGGCTTTGATTTTGCTGTCTATATTGATGATGACAAATCAGGTCCATTTTGTTACGGTATTATTTATTGTTGCGATGATTTATACCATATTTAGATATGGACGCCTCTTTTCCAAGCGAGACGGGCTTATCAGACATAACATAGCTGAGGCAAAAAGAATTTCTCAGCAACTGAAAGATAATGCTCAAGCTATTGTGCTTGGTAATCAGTTTGCAACACAGCAAGCAAATATTTTTGCATTGGATGCCGGTGATAGCTATAAAGATTTGCAAGAGCTGGCAGGAATTTGCAAAATAAATTTGGTTGAAAAAATTATAACTTATTGCGACTGATTAATCACTGTCTTTTTCTGAAGGAAAGAGAACATTACGCAGATTAAAGAGGTAGTTTGTTATAAGAGTGACAAAAACTAAAATCACTATGTTATAAGAAATTTCAAACATAATTGCTTTGGTAACTGAAATCTGCCCTGTATAGGGGACGATTGTTGCGATGTAGTATACAATCAACAAAAGCCCGAGTGTGATTGTAAACAGCGTTGATACCATAATTTTTCCGGTATTATTAAAGACAGCCGAGCTCATTTGTTTGAACGGCGGCAATTTTTTTCCTGCTATTATGTAGGGGAGAATTACATAGTATAGTAATACAATAAACGGAATGATGAAGCCGATGGATACAAAGGCAAAATACAGGCTTTCAATCCGCCAATCGGGATTTGGTTCTCTTTTTATGAGTGTATAATAGGAAACAGATGGAACAAAATTTATCAAAATAATAAATATCAAGCTGAAGAAAACCTTGGCATCTCGCCATGTCGGAACAAACATATCAGATAAATTTGCTTGTTTTGCGATTGCACATTTATACCAAACTTTGATAAAGAATGTGATAATTATGAGTCTTAAAATCTGAAAAAGAAAAAAAGTCCATTCAGTCGGAGCTGCACATGAAAGAATATTTTTATTGAGATCACATAATATGCTGTTGCCTAAAAGCAATGATAGAGCTGCTATAATAAAAGAAAACGGCAATGTAACTAATATAAATGTTTGGAAATTTATAAACAACATTTTCAATGGTGACCATAATAAATTTCCAAATTTTACCTTTTGTATATTTGGGTTTTGGTTTTTATCATTATTTGAATAAACATTTTTTATAAATTCGCTAATTGTTTCTTTTAACATTTTATATTTCCTTTACTGCTGATATTCCGGGAATTGACTTAATTTGACTTATCATTTTGTCGTCGGCAAAGGCAAATCCCCCTGCCAGTTCTATTCTTATATCCCAATCGTTATTTTCTGGTTTGATATAAATTTTATTTGGACCATTGTGGTCATGCTGCAAAATTTCGTGCAAACTTTTGAGAGCTTCCGCATTGCTGATATATATAACTATACCTTTAGATATGTCGGCAATTGCCTTATCTAAATTTTCCAGATATTCGATCATAATTTTAGGATTGGCTTCTTCGGCTTGCTTTTCAATTTTTACCGTTGCCAAAAGAGGATTTCCGGACTTTATTATCTCTTCACTTTGCGATAATGTTTCTGAAAAAATTATACCTTCAAAACCGTCTGATGCGTCTGACAAACCAAGAAATGCAAATTTGTTGCCTTTTTGAGAGATGCGGGTTTTAAAAGAAGTAACACAACCGGCAAGTTTGGCACGAACCGTATCACCGACTTGTAAGCCTCTAAATATTTCACTACAGCTTTTTAGTCCCAATTTTTCCATGCCTTCAGCATAGCTATCTAACGGGTGGGCGGAGAGATAGAATCCTATTGCTTCTGATTCCAGTTTCAGCCTTTCCAATTCAGGCCAGTCAGGGGCATCTTTTAAGCGAACTTGCGAGCTGATTTCCTCTGCACCAAATAGCGAGCTTTGGCTGCTGTTTTTTAGTTCACAACTTGAATTTATATGTTGAATGATGTTATCAATGTTAGCAAATAATTTGCCGCGATTTTTATCCAAACAGTCAAATGCTCCGGCTTTTATGAGCTGTTCAAGTTGCTTGCGGTTAATTTGTTTGATGTCCATGCGATGGATAAAATCAGACATATCCTTAAATTTGCCATGAGCTTCTCTTTCGGCTACAAGGGCTTTCATATTGGCTTCGCCGACACCTTTTATTGCTGATAATGCATATAATATTTGGTTATTTTTTACCGTAAATTCGTAGCTTGAGTTATTGACATCCGGTGGTAAAACTTTTATCCCCATCTTGACGCATTCATCTTTGAAAAAGTGCAATTTATCGGTATTGATTATATCCATACTCATCGTAGCACTCATAAATTCTACCGGATAGTGTGCTTTGAGATATGCGGTTTGATAAGAAATCAAAGAATATGCAGCTGCGTGCGACTTGTTGAAACCATAAGAAGCAAATTTTTCCATTTGGTCATAAATGCTTGTTGCTGTGTCACGATCTATGCCGTTGGCTACTGCACCTTCCACAAATATGCCGCGGTGCTTGATCATTTCTTCTTTCTTTTTCTTACCCATAGCTTTACGCAGTTTATCCGCTCCGCCTAAAGTATAGCCGGCAAGTTCCTGCGCAATTTTCATAACCTGCTCTTGGTAAATCATAATACCGTAAGTATTTTTCAGTATCGGCTCAAGTTTCGGGTGTAAATAGGTAATTTCTTCTTCGCCATGCTTGCGGCGGATATAGCTTGGAATATTGTCCATAGGACCGGGACGATACAGCGAAACAATAGCGATAAGATCTTCAAAGCGGTCAGGTTTTATCTGTCTATGCACGTCTTTCATTCCGGCTGATTCAAACTGAAAAACTCCTGCTGTATCACCTCTTTGCAAAAGTTCATATGTTGGTTTGTCATCCAGAGATATTCTTTCCATATCAAGCTCTATACCATGGTTCAACTTGATGAGATCGAGGGCTTTTTTGATGGTAGTAAGTGTTTTCAATCCCAAAAAGTCAAACTTTATCAAACCGGTTTCTTCAATATATTTCATATCATATTGAGTTACCGGCATATCGGCACGAGGGTCTTTGTATAGCGGCACGAGTTGGTCAAGCGGACGATCTCCAATAACTACGCCGGCGGCATGCATACCGGTGTTACGATAGAGACCTTCCAGTTTCATTGCAATCTCAAACAGTGTGTTTATTTGCGGGTCATTTTTGCGCATTTCTTCAAGTTCGGGGACTTGGTCCAAAGCTTCTTGCAGGCTCGGTTGTTTTCCCTGAACCGGAGGTGGTATCATTTTGCTGATGCGGTCTGCTTGAGAATATGGCATTTGCAAGACTCTGGCAACATCACGGATAACGGCTTTGGATTGGAGTTTGCCATAGGTGATAATTTGCGCAACATGGTCAATGCCATATTTGTTCTGCACATATTCAATGGTTTTATAACGATTTTCTTGGCAAAAGTCGACGTCAAAATCCGGCATGTTAACGCGTTCCGGATTCAAAAAACGCTCAAAAAGTAAATCCAACTTCAGTGGATCTAAGTCGGTAATAAATAATGACCATGCAACAATGGAACCCGCTCCGGAACCACGTCCCGGTCCGACAGGAACTCCGTTTGCCTTTGACCAGCGAATAAAGTCGGACACGATAAGAAAATATCCGGCAAAGCCCATCTTTTCGATAACGCTCAACTCATATTCCAAACGCTCATGGTAACGCTTGTCAATATCTTGTTTTTGCTCGTCGGTCATACCTTCAAAATATACTTTTGCCTGCAATCGTTGGGTTAAGCCTAAATTGGCCTGTTCTCTAATATACTCATTTTGAGTTTTACCTTCCGGACATTCAAAAATCGGCAGCAACGGCGCAACAAATTCCAACATAAAATTGCAACGCTTGGCGATTTGAACCGTGTTGGCAGTTGCTTCTGGCAAGTCGCTGAACAGTTCAAGCATTTCTTCTGTGGTTTTGAGGCGCTGCTCTTGCGAATAGTGCAATCTGTTTTCGTTAGAGACATATTCTCCCATGGAAATACAAACCAGCGCATCATGAGCTTCATACATTTCGGCATCAAAGAAAAAAGCCTCATTGGTAGCAACAAGAGGAATGTTATATTTGTATGCCATCTCCAAAAATATCGGCTCGGTTTTGGTTTCTTTTTCCAAACCGATGCGTGAAATTTCCATATAGAGCCTGTCGCCGAAAATTGCTTGAAGGTCTTTTATGAAATTGTGAGCTTCATCCAAGCGATTTTCCAATATCAGCCGTCCGGCTTGTCCGTCTGCGCCGGCGGTCAATGCAATTAGTCCTTGATTGTGTTCTCTCAAGTCATCGAGAGTAATTTGCGGTTTTTCGACAACTGTTGTCAAACCACCAAGATACGACTTATTCATCAATTTTATGATGTTTAAGTATCCGGTTTTATCTTGTATCAAAAGCACAATTTTATCAGGTTCAACTATTCTGCCTTTTGATTTTAGAACATCATCGGCATCAGGATTGCGCAAATACATCTGCGTACCTAAAATGGGTTTTACTCCGTTTTGGGGGGCGTTTGCCGAAAAATCTTTGGCACCAAACATGGTGGCTGTATCGGTTATGGCAACCGCAGGAAAACCCATTTCCGCAATTTTTTTTGTTAGCTCCGGCATTTTCATTGCTCCTTCAAGCAACGAATATGCCGAGTGGACCCTGAGATGTATAAATTGCGGATTTATCATTTTTTACTCTTTGCTAGCGAGATACTCCATTGATGCAACGTTCGGGCGATTGAGCACATATTTCTTTGTCAGAATTCATTTCATAAAGGCGATCGCGCTTTGGACCAAAATTGCCGGCAGTGCAACCTAACAAAAACAAGAATATAAACAAAATAAAAAAATTACGCATTATTTTAGCCCCCAAAAAACTATTTTTATTGAAAGAAACACAAGTATTACCGTGATAATCCGTGATAAGTGGCGCAACCAGATACTGCGGTCATAGGAGGCGGAACTTCGCCATATACCCAAAAGCAAAGAACAGCAATAGAAAAGCAAAAAGCTTGTCAAAGAAAGGTATAAAACTATCAGAAAAGGAGTTGAGCCATCTTCTACCTTGAACGAAAACAAATATGATAATATTGTTTGTTTGCCAAGCTTGTGAGCAAGAATTTTGCCTATTATGCGGGTAAATAACGTTAAAGACAACAAACCTAAAACGGCAAATTGCCAAAATGTTGCGACTATCCCCAACTCACCATTTATCAATTTTTTGAACATAGCAAATTTCCAATTACACCAAATTTGCTTTATATTGCTCTAAAATCAATCTTTCTGCAAGCAGATTCTATCTTTTTTACTATCACTTTTAAAAGTAGCGCACAATCTTTTTATATGGCTTTAGACCAAGTTCACGATGAACTTTGGCAATATGTTGCGAGTGTCTGCCCCATTTGGTATATTTATCAATGAATTCTTTGGCTTTTTGCGGAGATTTGGAAAGCTGAACCTCTATTGTGTCGGCCAATAATTTATTAAACACTATCGGTAAGCGATCAAAATCTATGCTCAAAAGGCCTTGGGCATTGAAGGATACTGCCTTGTTCTCTAGGAGATAATTAAACTGTATCAGATCGGCCATACGGTGCGGCAACATATCGTGCGGGCGAGCACGCAAAAACATTCCGCCGACAATGCAACTGACATATATCTTTTTGAGTGTTTCGCGGCTTATGATGCCTTTTTTGACATATTCGGGCATAAAAGTTAAGGAAATGGTATCAGCTTTGTGCTCTTCTATGATATGTTTATATTTGCCTAATGCTCCTTGATATTGGCTATCCGGCCCAAGGGAATGTCCGTTTTCGTGTCCGATAACAAATATGTGTATAGCCTCGGAATCGTAATATTTATGCAAATCTTTAGAAACAAGTCTTTGCAATATTTTCTTTTCTTTTTCTTTGTCTTTTCCCATACGCACCTGTCGGTGATATACATTGCGACGCCCGCCTCCGGTTTTGACCGACAATTTGTCGTTATTTGGCAGATTTTGGGCAGTGGTAATGCCTCCGCGGCATTGTGCATAATCGCCTTCTAAGTCGACAAGATCAACATCTACCATGGTTTGTTTTATTTCTTCACCATCCAATATATGTTGATGGTATTTGTCTTTATAGGGCATTAAATTCGCCAATTCCTTTATATGTTGCTTGAACTTCAAGATAAGTTCGGTTCCTTCTTTGTTGACAATTCCCACGCGAGCACCAAGCATATCTTTGGCAACAGGCTCAATATTATGCTTTTCAAGAAGTGAAGAAAGTTTTTTATTATTGAAAACAGTTGATGTGATTTCATCATCATAATTTTCGCGACTGATGGTAAACTCCAAATTGTTGTCTTGCAAAACTGCCCAATGTTTGTCGGCAAGCATATCCATATCAGGATTATTTTGCAAAAATGCCTGCGCCTGCCAACCGAGATAGTCCTTGAATTCTTCTTCGTCGCAATAATGAGCGGCTACTTCAAGCTCATTAGCAATTAAGGAAAACTCATTGCGAAAATATTCGATATAATCTATTGCTTTCAACTCTTTACCGTTACGTCTTACCATGGTGCGGGCGCTTAATATCTGGCGAACTTCTTCGATTTTTCCGACCTGCAACATATTGATAAGAATTTGATGAAATTCTTCAACACTCAAGTCTTGCGGATAAAAATTGTGACCTTTCAAGAGATGGATATCCTCAAAAATCTCTATCGGTTTGGAATCAACACCGTTAAAACCGGCTACTCCGTTGAGAGAATTGAACATCTCTAAAGCTAATTTTGCTTGTTTGTTTGAAGAAGCTGCTTTTTGCAAAGCCTTTTTCATATCCAAATTATACGGATTGTCCTGCTCCAATGACACATCATTGATGATTTTGGCGGCGGCGACAAGATGTTCCAAAGCCTTCTTATTGCCGGCGGACAAATTTTTATATCCCGCAAAGTTTTTATCTATAAGTTTAATTTCAACGCTTTTTGAAAGCATATCCTGCAGTTTTTCTGCGGTATAATTGATTTTATGTCCGTTAATTTGCATTTTCTTTTATCTCCACAGTATAGAAACGATAAACTTGAATATCATTAGACCAGAAACTAGGGCTCATTCCGGCTTTTAGTTTCAAATTGTCCAAAAATGCTTTTTTATCCGGAAGTTGCACCCATACAGATGGCAGAAACAGACCTTGACGACTGCCGTCACGGATAATTACACCATCAACGTTGGGAACAAGTTGATTTAATAAATCCTGCTCATCGGTATATCTGATTTTTTCAAAGCCGGTTAATAATGATATGGAAATTGCAATATCCGGCAATTCTTCAGCCGTAAGCGGTGAGAATCGCGTATCATTCAGGGCAGCGGCACGGGCATTATCAACAACGTCAGCAACAACAGCTTTGCGAGGATATAGAGAACCGATGCAACCTCTGAGTTCGTTTTGTTTGGTCAAAGTTACAAAAGAAGCTCCGCGGTCAAACAAATGGTCATCATAACTGCCGCGGTCAGGATGGTAGTTTTTGCCTTTAACAGATTGTTCTAGTGATTTATGTGCGGCTGCTATCAACGGCTGTCCATATTCGGATGCAAATTTCAACAGCCCTTCTCTTTCTCTTGCGATTTTGGTGATTTTCAGGCCTTTTTGACTGAAGCTCCAAGCTCCGTATCCGACAACGCGACTTTTATCATTGCTAACATCGCCAGAATTTATCAGTGCCAAAACTTCGGGTTTGTAATTGAAAGCTTTGGCAAGTTTCAATGCTGTATTTATACCTCCGGCACCGCAAGAGTGGTGATAATCTATATCATCTTGCCCCTCTTCTACCTTGAGAGCGGTCTCGGTATCCATCTGTACTGCCTCATTATAAGGATGATAGTGTGATAAATCGGCAGAAACAACAAGCAAAGTATCATCTTTTTGCAGATATGGCTGCAAAGCATCCGCCATTTCCTGAGGATTCATATTTCCATAAACGATAGGCACTATTTTGAGATTGGGAATAAGTTTTTGTAAAAATGGTAGTTGAACCTCTAGAGAATGTTCTTTTTCATGGGCTTTGTCATTGACTTTTATCATATTGTTTTTTAGCAAGGCACTTGCTATCTCGGTGTTCACTTCAACAACTCCCAAAGGTGTTTTGAAATATTGGGCTTTGGGTAAGGCGGCTCCTTCCAATGCCTCATAGTGAGACGGCCCAAGTAAAATGACATTTTTTATGTTTGAGGCAAAATCTTTCAAAGGAAGATAGGCTTGTGCCGCGGCAACGGCTGAAAATTGGTATCCGGCATGGGGAACAACAATGATTTTTGGTTGAGACAGATGTTGCTGATAGTTAAGCGACAAAAGTTCATCCATGGCTTGGTTTAGAACTGTGCTGTCAACAGGATAAAAATATCCGGCAACTGCGGGATTGCGATATTTTTCCATTGGATCTCCTTTGCTGGTATAGTGTGAAGCCAGTGAATGATTTGATGAAACTTGGTGGCGGAAATAAATTACGTTAACAACGGCTAGAACCACAACAATTAACGATATAATTATGTATCTGCGGATTTTGCTGCTGTTTTCATCTTGAGATTTTTGTTTCATATCTTTTCCTTTTTAGTCTATGGATTCCAAAAGAGAATAATAATCCTTGAAGAAAATTATATTTTTACAATTTGTATTGTCATTAAGATTTTTATCATTATTAACACGGATCGGTAATGCATTTACTGCAGAAGCACACAAATTATCCAGTTGGCTATCGCCTATTATCCAAACAGTTTCGGGCGAAATATCCGCAAAATCAATCAAATCTTTCAAGGTATAAAGGGCTTGGTCACCATAGGGTTTGTCTTTGGGAGCTTCGTGTCCGCAGACGATTTTATCGAACATATCTGCAGAATACAGCATCGGCAACTCATATTCCAAAAGGTGTCTGTCCTTATTGGTCATTATCGCGATTTTTATTCCTTTAGCGCGGAAAAAGTTTATAACTTTGTCGGCATTATTGAAGCCTTGGAAATTATTTTTCACATATTGCTTATAATATCGGCAGAATTTTGTGTATGCCGAATGAGATTTTTGCCCGAATATGTTGGGAAAATTGTCAAGAAAAGAAAGCATTTCATCACGCAGATTTTTGACCTCGTCCCAGCATGGCATTTCATATTCTTTTAGGACTCGGTTTATGGCCTGCACTCTCGGGATGTCACTTTGGGCTAAAGTGCCGTCCCAATCAAAAATCACCACTTTCAGTTTTTTGCTGCTTAATTTCATCTATAATTCTCCTTGTCTGCAAATAAGATAAAGCAATATGAAAAAATTACAAGACAAAGAAGAAAAAAACCCGTCAAGCGACTATTTTTGAGAACCTTTAATAAAGGTCTTTCCCATCATATAAGGCTGGAGTTTTTCCGGTATGCGGATTGAGCTATCGGCTTGCTGGTGATTTTCCAAAAACGGAACCAATGCGCGAGGAGTTGCAATACCGGTATTGTTCAGAGTGTGAACAAAACGGACTTTTCCTTCGGCATTATCACGATAGCGTAAATTGGTGCGGCGAGCCTGCCAATCAGTGATATTGGAACAGCTATGTGTTTCACGATAGCAGTTTTGGCTCGGGACCCAAGCTTCCAAATCATATTGACGATATTTCGGGGCACCCATGTCGCCGGTGCAAACTTCCAAAACCTGATACGGCAATTCAAAATCCTGCAAAATCTCTTCGGAAATCTGCAACAATTTTTGGTGCCATTTTTCGCTTTCGTTAACGTCATTTTTGCAGATAACAAACTGCTCGGTTTTCATAAATTGGTGAACTCTGGTCAGACCTCTGGTATCTTTGCCGGCGGCTCCTGCCTCACGACGAAAACACGGAGAAAAACCGGCATAGAGAATCGGTAAATCATTTTCGGTCAAAAGCTCGTCAGCGCGCAATGAATTCAAGATAAGCTCGGCTGTGCCGGAAAGATAAATATCATCTTGCGGCATATAATAGATTTCATCTTTAGCAAAAGGCAGATAACCCTGACCGTATAAGGGTTTTTCTTTGGATAATGACGGAACGGTGATAACTCTGAATCCGTTGGCGGCAAGCTTATCCATAACGTATAAATGCATAGCAAGCTCCAAGCGAGCTAACTCGTTGGTGATGGCATAACTGCGGGAACCGCAAACTTTTGCAATTCGCTCGCACTCGGTCCAGCCGTTTATTTCCATCAATTCGACATGGTCTTTGGGCTCAAAATCAAAGTGCGGGATATCACCAACCTTGCGAACAACAACATTCTCGGTATCATCAACACCGACAGGACTTTGCGGAGACGGAAGATTGGGCAAGCGCCACATAATGTCGTCAAATTTTGCCTGCTCTTCAGCAAGTTTTTCTTGTTCAACCTTTAATTGTTCGCCAAGTTCGCGACTTTTGGCGATTATGTTCGGACGTTCTTCCGGACTGGCGGATTTTATGGAATTGCTCAAACGATTTTTTTCTTCAGCCAAAGCTTGGGAAGAAGTTTTGAGCTGATTTACTCTTTTGTGGAGAGCTAACAACCCGTCAACATCAATATTAAAATTTTTCTTGGCAAAACCTTCTTTTACCAACTGTGTGTTCTCGGCAATAAACTTAATATCCAACATTGTTCCAGTCCTAAATTATTAAACTTGTGCGATATTAGCAATTATCAGAGATAATTACAATCAAAAAATTTAGATTAATGCGTAAGCTCAAATGTTGTACAAAAATTACAACTTTAGCTTGACAAATATATTTTTATATTGTATTAATTGAGCAACAAAAGAATACCGATGTAGTTGTTTTGGCTTAAATGTTGATAAGATAGGAGCGGCAACCTTTTGTTAACTTAATAGCAATAATTTTAACGAAAGGATTTTAATGATGAACTATGATAATGGCACGCAATCCAATAATTATGCCAATATGACTATACGAGAAGAATTACAGGCTCGTTTTGATGAGCTTAATAGAAGGCAAAGCAAGAATGGCCTTGTAAATGATTTTGCGAATAAGTATTCAAATCTTCTAGAAAAAGGCGCTAATATTTATAATGATGTTGAAAATGTAAGTTATGATTTGACGCAGAGGGCTTTGAATAAAAAATGGGCAGATCCGAGTTTTGATAATAAATCTTCTATGGGATTAGCTTTGAATGAGGCTAGTAGAATTTCTCCCCTTAATTTTTCTGATGTTAACAAACATCGCTATATAAGTTGTGTCGGTGCAAATGATGGTTATGCCTCTGCCGTTGCTACTTTAGCGGGAGGAATTTTAGTTAAAGAAGGTAAAGATTTGTATAGTAAGCTGCGTAATGAAAAAAATGATCCTAGATATCGCAATAAATTCGGGGTTGTTGGCGATAGCTTAAAAGATATTGGTAATGATATAATCGGAACTGTTTATGGAGTGACGGCAGATAGTGTCAATGATTGCAGTATATTTTTACCAAACTGGGCGAGAAGATAACTAACTACGAGCGGTAGATTTTTTCTACCGCTCATTTATCAGAAGGGGATTTTGTAATGAATATTGCAATAAATTTTTTGTGTAAAATTTGGAAAACGGTAAATAATCTAGCTTTTGTGCTTGTTTGTTTGGTAGGATTTGGAATGCTATTTCCGATTAATCCGTTTATGACCATAATTCCAAATGAAGCTGACTTTGCTTTGCATGAGGCAAGGATGATTGAATGCGGCATCTACGTATTGACTGCTATATTGACAATTTTTTTCTGCATTAGCCAAAAGCATAGATGGGGAAAAAATGTTTTATATGTGCTGTGGGTGTTATATTTTATCGGAGTTATTAAATTTTTAGATAATGTTCCTTCTGTTAGTCAAGCAAAAGTAATTTATTCAACATCTGCAAATGGAGAGCAATATGAGAAATAAAGTTAATACCTTTTTTGATATATTTTTCTTGTTTTCATGGTGTTTAGGAGCGTGTTATACACTTTACACTTGGTTAAATTGGCATGATTCAGAAGTTTTATCCGTCAAAGTCAATGTGTGCATTTTTATACTTATATGGGCAGCACTGTCAAATTTAAGAAAAGAATTTGGAGTTGCGATTATATGGCTGATTGGATGCTATGAAATATTTTTAATAATTGATAAACTTCCAGAGTTTGATTTGATAAACAAAATAGAAATATGCTACGATTCTAAGGACTGTGAAGCGGTTAAAAACATAAAAGGTATGGAACATTATATTGATAACAACGAACAATTGTAAAAAATATAACAACAAAATATAGCTTTAATTTTATAAGAAATATTCTCTTAAATACGTGGGCAGGTCAGCAACATTTACCCTTTGTTGTTCCATAGTGTCGCGGTCGCGGATGGTAACAGATTCCGGCTGTTGCTCTATGGTTTCAAAGTCAACAGTAACGCACAAAGGCGTGCCAATCTCGTCGTGGCGGCGATAAGCTTTGCCGATATTGCCGGTATTTTCCAAAGCCACACGTCCGATACCGAGTTTTAAGAGATTTTGTTTGATTTCGTGGCATTTTGCCATAATTTGCTCATTATTCTTTTTGAGCGGAATGACAGCAACCTTAATCGGAGCAAGATGCTTTTTGAGCTTTAAGACTATGCGGCTATTGCCCTCACCCAAGTCTTCTTCAGTATAGGCTTCGGTCATAATTGCCAAAACGCCGCGGTCAATCCCCATAGAAGGCTCAATTACAAATGGAACAACCCATTTATTGTTATCATCCATAATGCAGAGTTTTTGGGTAGAATCGGGATTTTTATGACAATGAGAAGTTAAATTCATTTCTTCTTGAGCTTTGGTGTGGTTGCCAAGGTCATAGTCGGTGCGGTTGGCGATGCCTTCCAGTTCTTCCATACCATGCGGAAACTGATATTCTATATCGTAGCATGCTTTGGCGTAGTGTGCCAAATCTTCTTTCGGA
>JAGCXO010000027.1 GCA_017961285.1 Alphaproteobacteria bacterium
TAAAGGAAATTGATGATGAAATCGCTTTACATACAATGGCGGACAAACACTTTGAAGTTGCGGTGGTTACTATACTATCTATCGGTAAAGACTTGAAAAATGTGTTTGCGAGTTCGAAAGTTGACACGAAAAGAGAGATTTTAAATTTTTTACTTTCGAACTTAAAAATAAATGACGGAAAGTTAAGCTACACTTGGAATTTCCCATTTGATTGCCTAACAAATTTCCGTCATTTGACTAACTGGCGGAGAGTACAGGACTCGAACCTGTGCACGGGTATTCGCCGTGACGGATTAGCAATCCGCTGCATTACCACTCTGCCAACTCTCCAATACTTATGTGGTGAGTGAATTTTTATATGAAAATTTTATCATCGTCAACACTTTTTATAATATTTTTTCAATCTCATTGCAAAACGCAAAAATTGGTGCTAAGATTTGAAAATCTTTTCTAGGTTGGGAGCGCTTTTATGACAAATTTTGTTACCGTTAAAGGGTTGGCAGAACAAGATGTGCGCGCTGATTTGGGAGTGTGGGATATTAAGTATGTTGTTACCGGTAATGATCTGGCAACTGCTCAGGCGCAAATGGAAAGTCAACAGAAAATTGTTGTCGAATTTTTGCAAAATTTGGGATTTAAGGAATCGGAAATTGCTATTAAGAGAAGTGAAACAAATGACCTTATGGCTAATCCTTATCGTAGTGAACCTGCAGGATCGGCTCGCTATATTTTGACACAAAGTATTCAACTCACTTCAAATAATGTTGATTTGGTCGAAAAAGCCGTTAACTCTACAGGCTCGCTGATTTCTAAGGGAATTGTTTTTGACAGCAATAATTATAATCCGGTTTCTTATATCTTTACCAAAATTAATGATATTAAACCGCAAATGCTTGAAAAAGCTACTAAAAACGCTGAGCTCGCCGCCAAAGAATTTGCTAAAAGTTCAAATTCTAAGGTGGGAAAAATTCGTAATGCTAATCAGGGAGTGTTTTCTATTTTGCCGCGTGAACAGACGGCAAATGCGATGGAATTGAATAGTATTGAGAAAAAAGTGCGAGTTGTTTCTACCGTTGAATATTATCTTGACTAGGAGGTTTCTACCATGGCTGATGATTTAATTGATATTTTTGATGAAGATATGAATTTGTTGGGAACAGCCTTGAAATCTCAGGCACATCGTGAAGGTTTGTGGCACAGAACTTTTCATTGTTGGCTGGCAAAAGAAGATGATGATGGGAAAATCAGACTTTGGCTTCAATTGCGCGATGCAACCAAAGATATTTTTCCAAATAAACTCGATATTTCTGCCGCAGGTCATATAAAAGCCGGTGAAGAAGTTAAGGATGCTTATCGCGAGATTGAGGAAGAGCTCGGAATAAAGCTGAACAAGGATGATATTATAAAATTGTTTACATCTAAAGAAATTTATCAAAATGATACCATTTATAATCGTGAATTTCAGATGGTTTATATGGCTGTTGTCAGCGGCACTCCTTATAAAGCCGTTTTGCAGCCGAAAGAAGTTGTCGGACTGTATTCGGTTGATATTGACGAGTTTGCGGATTTGCTTGATGGAAAAGTGAAGTCTATTGAAGCAAAGGGGATTAAGAGCAATCCGGACAGCAGTTATACTTTGGAATATTGTTTTATCGAAAAAGATGATGTTGCGCCTCATAGCAGAGACTACTATGATAAAGCGCTCAGTATGATCAAGCGCTTTATCATAAATAGCAAGAAAGACTAATCTTCTACTTCTACCTCGGCTGTATCACTCATCATTTCAACTGTGAGGTGACCGGCATCGGCTCTAATTTTCTTTTCTATTTCATCAGCAACATCCGGGTGTTCGCGCAGGAATATTTTGGCATTCTCACGTCCCTGCCCCAGTTTTTCACCTTTATATGAGAACCATGCACCGGATTTTTCTACCAAACCGGCTTTTACGCCCAAGTCTATCAGCTCGCCTGTTTTTGAAATTCCTTCGCCATACATAATGTCAAAGTCAACTGTTTTGAACGGAGGTGCAACTTTGTTTTTGACAATCTTTACTCTGGTTTGGCTGCCGATGACATCTTCTTTGTCTTTGATAGCGCCAATTCTTCTGATGTCAAGACGTACAGAAGCATAAAACTTCAAAGCATTACCACCGGTTGTTGTTTCAGGATTGCCAAACATTACACCGATTTTCATACGAATTTGGTTGATGAAAATGATAAGGGTATTGGAACGAGAAACAGTGGATGTAAGCTTTCTCAATGCTTGGCTCATCAAGCGGGCTTGTAAACCCATATGAGAATCGCCCATTTCGCCTTCTAACTCTGCCTTGGGGACAAGGGCGGCAACAGAATCGACTACCAAAACGTCTATTGCACCGGAGCGCACCAAAGTGTCAGCAATCTCCAATGCCTGTTCGCCGGAATCCGGTTGTGAAACCAAAAGATTTTCAATATCTACACCAATCTTTTTGGCATAAGATGGATCAAGAGCATGCTCTGCATCTACAAAAGCGCAAGTTCCGCCTTTTTTCTGTGCCTGTGCTACAACACTCAATGCAAAAGTGGTTTTTCCCGAGCTTTCCGGTCCATATATTTCGACAATTCTTCCTTTGGGTAAACCGCCAATTCCCAAGGCGATATCCGTTCCCAAAGAACCGGTTGAAATGGCTTCTATATCAATATTGGTATTTTGCCCCAAGCGCATAATTGAGCCTTTACCAAAAGTGCGTTCAATTTGTGTGAGAGCGGCATCCAGAGCTTTGTCTTTTTCCATATCATTTATCTTTCGTTATAAAGTTGACTGCATTTAGTATCTGACAAATTATTATAAAAAACAAATTGTCACTATAACTTATCCGCTAAAATATTGTTCTATTTTTGTTCTTTTTGCAAGTACTTTTTTCAATTTTTGCAAAAATTTTTCTCAACCACTTGATAAATAAGTCTTTTATCTTATTTAAAAAACTTTTTTCTTCGGGCTGACAATTTTGTTCGCCGGAGAGTGCTCTAAATTCTTCAAGCAATTCTTTTTGCCGCTGATTGAGATTTACCGGTGTCTCGACTCTTATCTCAATCCACAAATCGCCACGTGTCTTTCCGCGTAATTCAGGCATTCCTTCATTTTTGATTTTAAGTCTATGCCCTGTTTGCGTGCCGGCGGGAATTTTCAGTTCAAGCTTACGCCCATCAACCGAAGGAATTTCGATAACTCCTCCAAGTGCGGCACAAGCCATGGAGACAGTTGCCAAAGCATATAGATTGCTTCCTTGTCTCTCGTATAGTTTATGGCCTTTGATGCTGACAAACACATATAAATCACCGTTCTTGCCGCCGAAACTTCCGGCGGCTCCCTCGCCTGCTATTCTGATACGTGTGCCGTCATCAACACCGGCAGGAATTTTTACTTTGAGTTCTTTCTTTTTGTTTACAAAACCTTTGCCGGAACATTCGGAGCACTTTTCGGTTATCTTTTTACCGCTGCCGCGACAATCAGGACAAGTCGTCTCCATTACCATAAAACCGCGCTGTTGGCGAACTCTGCCCGTGCCTTTACAGGTTGGGCAAGCCGGCGCCGGAGAACCGTCTTTGGTTCCGTTGCCATGGCATTTTTCGCAAGTTTGCGTGGTGTTATAAACTATGTTTTTCTCAATGCCGCTGAAGGCTTCTTCCAAAGTAATCTCAAGATCGTAACGCAGATCTTCACCGTCAAAAGAGCTACTGCCGCCACGGCGGGCTCCACCCCCCATCAAATCTGAAAAAACTTCGGAAAATATGTCGGCAAAACCACCGGCCGAACCAAAGTTGAAGTCAAAAGGATTGGCTCCGCCGCCCTGTTCAAAAGCGGCATGGCCATAGCGATCGTAAGCGGCACGTTTTTGCTCGTCTTTCAAAACTTCATAAGCTTCATTTATTTCTTTGAACTTTTGTTCCGCGTCTTTATCCCCGGGGTTGCGGTCAGGGTGATATTGCATAGCTAAATGACGATAGGCTTTTTTGAGCTCATCAGCAGAGGCATTTTTGCTAACACCCAATACTTCGTAATAATCTTGTTTACTCATAACTAAAATTGTCCAAATATTATTTATTGCCTATTATTTAGTGTGTTTATTATGGTTGCGCAAGTTATTTTTGGAAAAATATAAAAAAAATCCCAAGAAAATATCTCGGGATTTTCAGATTACAAAAAATATTGTAATTATTTTGCCAATTGAGCGGCAACTTCTGCGGCAAAGTCTTCTTCTTTCTTTTGAATTCCTTCACCGAGTTTGAAGCATACAAAATCTTTAACTTTGATATTTGCGCCAAGCTCTTTTTCTGCATCGGCAATGACTTGTTTGATCTTTTTGTCAGGGTCCATAATGTAGGCCTGTTCTTCGAAAACAACTTCGTCATAATATTTTTTGATGCGACCTTCAACCATTTTTTCGATGATATTTTCAGGTTTGCCTGAGGCTTTTGCCTGTTCGCTGAAGATGGCTTTTTCACGCTCAACTGCGGCAGGATCAACAACATCTATTGTGGCAAAAAGCGGACGAGCGGCGGCGATATGCATAGCCAAGTGTTTGCCAAGTTCTGCAAGTTTTGCCTTGTCTGCAGAAGATTCTATGGCTACCAACACACCGATTTTTCCCAAATTGTTGCGAGCTACATTGTGAACATAGGAGGCAATAATACCATTATCAACGCAAAGCATTTGGGCGCGACGCAAAGACATATTTTCGCCGATTTTAGCGATCAAATCCGTAAGTCTTTCAGAGAAAGTTTTGCCACATTTCGGGCAGTTGAAATCTTTCATCTGGCAGATATCGCCATTGCTTGCCAAAGCAACTTTGGCAGCATCTTCAACATATTCTTGAAAGAGATCGTTTTTAGCAACAAAGTCTGTTTCGGAATTGACCTCAACAACAGCACCTTTGTTACCCTCAACAGCAACAGCTACCAATCCTTCGGCAGCGATACGGCTGGACTTTTTGGCGGCAGAAGCAAGACCTTTTTTACGCAACCAGTCAATAGCTTGTTCCATATCCGCATTTGTGGCAACCAATGCTTTTTTGCAGTCGAGCATTCCGGCACCGGTTGTCTCTCTTAATTCTTTTACCATAGAGGCAGTAATTTCGCTCATTAATTTTTCCTCAAATTTGTGTTTGAACAAAAATGGCGATATTTCATTTTAAAATACCGCCATTTATTTAGCCTTGGCTATTCTTTTGATTCAGCCTTTTTGCGACCGGCTGTTTTTTTTGCAGGAGCTTTCTTTTTTGCTGCAGGAGCAGGAGCGGCTTCAGCTTCGGCTTTATCTTCGGTTTTAGCTTCTACTTCTGTTGCTGCTTCTACTGTTTCTTCTTTTTTAGCTGCTCTCTTGCGAGCCGGTTTGGCTTCGGCAACAATTTCTTCAACCTTAACGCCTTGAGCTGCAATTTCAGCTTGGATACCATCCAAGATTGCTGAAGAAAGCATCTCGCAATAAAATTGAATTGCACGAACTGCATCATCATTGCCGGGAACAGGATAATCCACTAAGGTCGGATCAGAATTTGTATCTGCAATACCAATTACTGGAATACCGAGTTTTTTTGCTTCTTTAATTGCCAAATCTTCTTTCGGCATATCTACGACAAACAGCAAATCAGGCTGTCCACCCATATTCATAACACCGTTGAGTTCTTTTGCCAATTTGTCCTGCTCTTTTTTCAAATTGAGCAATTCTTTTTTGGTATAACCCTCAACTTCGTTATTAGCGAACATTTCATTGAGTTTGTTAAGACGAGTAATTGATTTATAAACTGTTTTCCAGTTGGTGAGCATGCCGCCCAACCAACGATAGTTTACATAGTATTGACCGCATCTCTCGGCATTTTCTTTAATGATGTCCTGTGCTTGTCTTTTGGTGCCGACAAACAATACTTTTCCACCATTAGCTGCAATTTCACGAGCGATGTTCAATGCATTGTAGAACATCGGATAAGTTTGTTGTAAATCAATAATGTGAACATTATCTCTTTTGCCATAGATATAAGCTGCCATTTTTGGGTTCCAGCGACGAGCGTGGTGGCCAAAGTGAACGCCGTTTTCAATCATTTGGCGAATTGTAAATTTTGGAAGACTCATTTTATATCCTTTTGTTTTCCGGTTAAACCTCCGCAGACTGTAGGCTTGTATAACAAGCACCGGAGCAAAAATGCAAAAAGCAATCTCGCTAAGGTCTGCGTGTGAAATATGACTTCATATATTTTGAAGTCTTTGTCTTTTTACAATATTTTTTTATTTTGTAAAGAGTTTTTTAAAACAATTTTACGATTTTTTTGACATATAGCTCTCAAGAGCGGATATTACCCTGAAAACAGTTGAATTTACGGCCTCATTTTTGGTTTCGACAACAATATCGGCTTCGGAATAATATGGGTATTCTTCGGTGATATATTCTTCAAGTTTGTTTTTTAAGTGCGAATCGTTGCCTTTTAAAAAAGGTCGATGTTGACGGCCGTAGGTGCGGTTATATAAAGTATCAACATCAGCTTTCAGCCATATGGTGATGGCATTTTGTTTGGCCAAATCTCGGGTTTGTTGCGGAACAAAAGAACCACCGCCAGAGGCCAAAACACAAGGGGAAGACTGTAACAATCTGTGCATGACACGGGTTTCTCCGGCGCGATATTCTTCTTCACCGAAGCATTTTAAGACATCTACCAAAGGCAGACCTGCGGCTTTTTCAATCTCTTGGTCGCCATCGACAAACGGGAGCTCAAGCTTTTTGGCAAGACGTTTGCCAACGCTTGTTTTGCCGCTTCCCATAAGTCCGACCAATAAAATTATCTTGTTAATTTGCATCTTTTTTTTATCAAAATTGTAAATTTGTTGTTATAATACAGATAAAATTAATTTTATCAATATTTTTTTGGAAAAGGATTTTATAATGTTGAATCGCAAAAAAAATTATACTTGGGTATATGTTCTGATTGTTGTTGCTTTGGGGGTTCTTTTGTGGGGAGCATCACAAGATATGCCTTTTAATGAAGAGACAGTCTCTGAACCTATTGCTAATACTTTTGCAAAGTAAGATGCCAAAAAATATTGAACTTTTTATTGATATGATGGCGGCGGAAAAAGGAGCATCTGCTAATACGGTTGATGCATATCGCCGTGATTTGGAGCAGTTTTGCGAATTTGTCGGTGGCAACGAGACAAATGTCGAGATGAAAAATATTGAGCAATTTGTATCATATTTGAGTGAGAAGGCTTTCAGCCCGAAAACTATATCAAGAAAATTATCCTCCTTGCGTGAATTTTATAAGTTTTTATACAGTGAAAAAATTATTGATGATAATCCGGCAGCAAATATTATATCTCCCAAACAGGAAAAGCCTCTGCCAAAATTTTTGACCGAGGATGAGGTGAAAAATTTGGTAGATGCGGCGGAAAGTGATTTGAGTTTTTCCGGAAGAAGGCTTATTTCCATGCTAAAGTTGATGTATGCCTGCGGATTGCGAGTTTCGGAGTTGGTGAGTCTGCCTGAGAGGTGTATCAATTTTGAGAAGAAACAACTTATTGTTTTCGGCAAAGGAAGCAAGGAAAGAATTGTGCCTGTTGCTGATGCCGCAATAAAAGAAATTATGGAATATGGCGAATTTAGGGACAAGTATCTCAATAAGCGAAAATCACCATGGCTTTTTCCGTCATTTGCCGCCAAAAGCGGACATATTACCCGCGATGCTTTTTTTAAGAACATTAAAAATTTGGCAGTGAAAGCAGGCATTTCACCGCAAAAAATTTCACCGCACGTTTTGCGTCACTCTTTTGCCACACATTTGCTTAGTCATAATGTGGATTTGAGAAGCGTGCAAAAAATGTTGGGGCACGAGGATATTTCGACAACAGAAATTTATACACATATCGTATCGCAAAAACTGCGTGATGAAGTCAGAAAAAAACATCCTTTATCCAAACGAGAAAAATGATTATGCTTGTAAAAAGCAAATATATGTTATATTTTTTGAATGTAATAAGGGAGATAGATATGAGCAAAAAATTTTTATGTATATTGGCGGCGGTCAGTATTTTTTCTTTTAATGTCAAAGCTCAAGATGCAAATGAGGGCGGAATCTTGTCTTTTCAGGCAAAAGAAAGTGTGAGGAAAAAAGAAGATACTTCTCCGCAGGTTAAAGTTTTGCCCGAATTTGAAAAATCGGCAGGAAAATTTGCTATGAACAACATTATAGATGCCGAGCAAGTCTTTTGTTATGAAATTTTTCCTTCTTCGAGAGAGCATAAAGGATATACTATCGATGGCTTCCCGATTAGAGGTTTTTGCGGTATTTTAGATAAAAAAACAAGAGACGCGATTACTCCCTTTTTCTTTGCTAATAAGGCCGCGGTAAATTTTGATAATTCTGAAAATTGCGCAATGCAACCAAAAATAATTTTGAGATTTGTGCGCGGAATTGATTTTACTGATGTTTTGTTCTCTTCTCCTTGTGCTTCTTTGGCCGTTTTTTATGGCGGGAGTGTTAATATATATAATTATACACCTATCACAAAAGAGATTGATGAAATTGTAAAACAAATGGAAAAGTTGCACGAAACTTTTGTTTCACCGGCATTGCTAAACCAGCTTCTGCCAATGGGTGTTGTGCAAACAGAGCAACAGAGAGGATTGGTCAACAAGGTTAATGAGCCTATCCGTAACTGGGAAAAACAAGCAACCGAGCAGATGAAAAAGCAAGAAGCCGAAGTTCAAAAACAAAATTCCGGTTGGAATAAGCTGAAAAATAAGATGAATTAATAATATAAAAAAACTCTTTCCGGCGGGAAAGAGTTTTTTTGTTGCCTATTTTCTTGACAAAAATATATTTCCAATTAGTATTGCAGGACTGAAATTGAGTTATTAATTTAAAATTATATTATTATGAATGAGAGAATATTAAATGCTATCAAGGAAAAACATCGTCTTTCGGCAGATGATGAAATTGATTTGCTTCGCAGCGGAGATGAGCAGCTTATAAAAGATTATATGTGGAGCATCTGTCTTTCTCAAAGGGCACAGCTGGTTTTGATGGAAACAAAGAACAAAAGTCTTATCAGGTTTTTTATCGGGCAAGATCCCCTTTGTAACGAAGCGGAGAAAAAGCTGGTAGAACTGGCTGATCCTGACCTTTTGGAGGCTTATGTCGCAAGGCACGGCATCGGGCGGGCTGCAAAGCAGGCTATTCTAAACTCCGGCAACAGAGCGCTTATGCGCGTTTATCGAAAGAGAAGATAAATATAACATCGGCTTTTATTAAAAAGCCGATGTTTTTTTATGTGAAATAAAAATAATTTGACTTTTGAAAAATTTTGTGTTATTTTTTTGTCTAGAAAAAATTATAAACCAAATTTTATTATTATTATGAAAAAATTTTTTGAGAAAATTCGAGTAAAAAAAGACGCCAAAAGGCGTGATCATCAGCTCTCTGCCAGTGATGAACGATTGCTCCTGAAATGCGGGAGCGATAACCTAATAAGATTTTATATCCACAAATTCTCGTTTAGAGAAGAAGTGGAAAAAGAAATCTTTAAGCTCTGTTCACAGAGCGTAACAAGATCTTATATAAGCAGATATCCCTTTGGGGATGATCTTGAATGCAAAGTCTTGGACGACGAGCGATGGTCGGGATTTTATATAAAGGCCCACGGTCTGAAAACCAAGGCTCAGCGGGAGCTCCTAAAGAAGGAAAACTCGCCTCTTTGCAGATTTTTCATAGAGCAAGGATGGAAGTTTGCAGAGGAATTGGAAGCAGAGTTTCTCCAGTCAGCTCCTGAGGACTTGATTGAGCTCTATTTTGACAAGCACTCTCCTTCTCCAGAGGCATTTCGGATTCTGATTAGAAAAAATCCGAAATACCTTATAAAATACGCAAAGAATGCACGTATTCCTGAAGAGTTTGAGGCTGATTTCATTAATACGGCCTCTGATGAGGAATTCTCGGCGTATATCGAAGGGAACATTTTCCACCTTGAAGGATGTTTAGTCTTGTTGGAAGGAAAGAACAGGGAAAGACTGAGGAAATATATTTCCAACCACTCTTTGACGGCAGAAGAAAAGCTCTTCCAGCTCGGAGATGAGGAATTAATCGGAGAGTATATTTATTCCCACTTCGATGAGATTTCGGAGAACGGCGAACTGGAGCTGTTTGCTTCGAAAAATGTCTCTCTGATCAAAAGATATATCGATTTATCTTCCGGGTGTTTTGACTCGGTGGAAGAAGAGATATTGAAAGGAGACAATGATGAAATCTTCGAGTATTACACCGAGAGGTGCAATATCAGCGAAGAAAATCAGCTTGTTCTTGTGCGCTCCGGAAAGAAAGAGCGTATTGAGGCGTATATTCAGAATAACCAGCTCTGCCCTGAGGCAGAAAATCTGTTTATTCTGAGCGCTGAAAAAGAGGATATCAAGACCTATCATAAAAAATGGGGGCTTAGAGATTCTTCTTGGAAAGCTCTCCTTGAGAGATTCTTCATGGATAATTGGTAAGACCAACGCCGGCATTTTACTGCCGGCGTTTTTTGTAGAAAAATATTGACAAAAAAATCTGGTTATGTTAATTTCTTTCAGAAAAATAAATTATTAACCCCAAAAAAAATGTATTATTATGTCATTAAAAATGCTTATTCAAATGAAAGCTATGAGAAACAAAAAGCTTTCAAACGAGGAAATTGAATTTCTCCTTGCGAAAGGGGACGATTATGTTCTCTATCGCTATTTTATGTTTAACTCCCTTCCGGAACGTCTACATCTTGCGTTAATGAACCGCGATGAATGTGTAATTAACACCTACATCAGGTATCGCCCCCTTTCGCAAGAGGCTGAAATGGAACTTTTTACTGAGCGAAAAAGCTTGGTAAAAAATTATCTGCAGAACCACTGCCCCTCGGTGGCGGTTCAAAAAGAGCTTCTGAAACCTGAAAATCAGGAATCTCTTGAGGAATTCATCAAAATTTATGATCTTGATGATAAACTTGTAACAGAGTTCTTCAAAACTGCTCCCGATCCAATCGTAATCGAATATGTCAAAGAGCACGACTTTTCTTTTGAAGCACTCAGCGAATTGCTGAATAGAAGCTCTTTGCTGGCTCTATTTCACGCGGAGGAATTTATTCTTGATGAGGAGAGTGAAGTGCTATTCATTAAAAAAGCCTCACCTGAGCAGATTGATAAATATGCAGAGGGAGTTGAAATACTTTCTTCTGCGGGAGAAATTGCTTTAATCAACACCGGTTATGTTGAGATTATTGCAAAATATATCCGACTTCATAACTTGGGCGATTATCACGAACACAAGGATAATCCGCAAGAAATGGCTTTACTCCACTTAGGCAATAAAGAGCTCTTGCTGATTTATGTGAAGTGGCACAAACCATGTAAAAACTTTGTCATCGAGCTTTTGAGATCAGGTGACAAAGATGTTATCATGGAGCTGCTTTCTGTACAAGAAATTCCTGAGGAAGCGCATCTTATGCTTTTTGATCTCGGCAGAGAATTTGTTGAGTGCTATATTGCACACAGCAGTCTCGGAGAAGAGGCTGAAAGAAAGATGGTCAAGAGCTATCCGGATGAAGTTCTGAAGCCTTATATAGAGAAGTATTGGCTCAGCGATGAGGCAGAGGCAGAACTGATTAGAAAAGGAGATGTGGAACTTATTAAGTTCTACATTGACAACAACCACTTCTGCGTGAATGCGCAGGAACTTCTTGTCAAAACTCTTAACAAAGAGTTGATTACCTACTACGACAAGCGGCAAGGTTTTGCCGATAATGTCTGGAAGGTAATCGGACAAGTATTTTTTCTTAACAATCTATAAAACACAACACCGACGTTTGAAGAATGTCGGTGTTTTTTTGTTTTAAAAAATTTGACATGCCGGTAAATATTGTTAAACTTGCTTATGAGAATGAATATTATTTACTAAAATAAATTATTATGAGTAATTTTTGGAAAAATTCTAAAATCAGGGCAAAAATTTTCTTCCGCAAACCTCTGTCGGATGATGATTTGCTTTTTCTGTTTAAGCAGTTGAATTTCAAGCTGCTGAACGAAGTTAGTCTGTCTCCCGAAAAAGAAGTTATGTTGATTAACTTTAATTCTTTCGATTTGTTCAAATGGTATGTTCAATATTTGCCTTTGCGCGAACCGGCGCAGATGGCAATTCTCGATAAAGAGGACTTGTTTGAACATTATATTGGGTTGCAAGACCTTGAACCTGTTGTTGAAGCTGAGTTTATCCGCCGTAATAATACGGATTTGATCCGGCGTTATATTGATATGCATCGCCTTTATGATGAATCTGAAAAAATTATGTTGGATGTGTGTTCAAGAAATGTGATTGTTCCGTATATTCGGATGCACGATTTTGGACCTCTGTCGCTTGTAAAGTTGATTAAGTCGGGCGATGAGTTTCTCATAAAGACTTATATCGACTGGCATACTATTAGATGGAGAACCGCGCAACTTGCACTGATTGAAAACGGCAATGAAAAGTTGATAAAGTATTATATTTGCCAAAACGATTTGTCAGATGAAGCAGAAACGGAATTGATAAAGATGCAAAACGAAGAACTGATAAAACTATATATCAAAGGACATAGGTTGTCACGTGCTGCAAAAGTTGCTTTATTGGAAACCGGAAATGTGAAGCTTTTTGAGCTATATACTGCAAATCATATTTAAGAATAACACCCTCTCGACCTGTGGCTTGAGGGTGTTTTTTTTGTTTTTTAAAAAATAAATTGACAAATTCTAAAATATGTTGTTATTTTGTCTATAAGAAAGTAATTATTAATTATATATATTATGAAAGAAGAAAAAGTTTTACAAAGAAAAATCAAAAGAGGGCATACGCTCTCTAATCATGAGTTGCTCGCCATATTTGATATGGAGGAACCTGAGAAATGGTTCAGAATACATGTGAAACATTATAAAATTTTTTCCTCCGAGATTGAGTGCAAGATGATTGCGTTGAAAAACTATGCCTTGCTCAATTTTTATTTTCAGAATTATCTGATGAAGGGAGAAACAGTAGATTACTTGTTTTCGTGTCAAGATGTAGAAATTCTGAATCTATTTCTGAGACATAATTTACTGAGCGTTGAAGATCAGTTTAAGCTGATTGAGCTCGGTAATCCGGATTTGTTCAGAACTTATCTGAACAATTGGTATATTGATCCAGCCGCACAAGAAAGGTTGGTCAATTTGCAAAACAAAGAGATGATACGAGTTTATATAACCTATCATCGATTTGATCCCGAAATTGAACTCGCATTTGTAAAACAAAATAACCCTTCTTTGCTGCAGTATTATGTTAAGAAATACAAAGTTAGCCAGGAAGCAAAGGATATTTTGTTTGCGAATGGAGACCATAATGTCCTTCAGGCTTATATTTATACTTGGGTTTATCCCAAAGCCTGGATTAAAAAATAAATCTATACACCTTCGAGCTATATTGGCTTGAGGGTGTTTTTTTGTGTTTTTTTAAAAAACTTGACAAAAATTCTAAATTATGCTTCTATGAGCGGACAACGAAAATTAATTATTCACAAAAATATATTATTATGATTAGAGATTTAATTATCAGAAGAAAAATCAAAAAAGGGCAATGGCTCAACGACGAGCAAGAGCTTAGGCTCTTTGAAATGCCGGACTGCGTGGAATTGCTCCCCCAGTATATCAAGAATTGGGGGCTGATCCATGAGGAAATATTGCTCGAGCTCGAAGATGAGTGGCTGTTTGAGCAATATTGCGTGACAAACAGACACTTGGATCAAAAAATCGTCGATAAAATTTTTACCGACGCAGGCGCAGTATACTACGCTTGGCAACCAATTTGTGCCAAGTATATCATGCTCACTCCGGAAAACGAGGTTATCATGATAACTTCGATGCCTAACTCTACGGCCGAATACGTTGAAAAGCGCCGGCTATCAGCAAAAGCCGAATTGGCATTGTTCTCCACCAGTGGGAATATGAACATCAAGCGAAAATATATTGTGGAGAAGAAATATCCTCTCAGTAAAGATACGCTTGTTCTCCTTCTGAGCTCAAAAGTTCCTCTGGATAGAGAGCTTTTGTACGCTTACATGCAACGACGCC
Source organism: Alphaproteobacteria bacterium (assembly GCA_017961285.1). Taxonomy (GTDB): domain Bacteria; phylum Pseudomonadota; class Alphaproteobacteria; order RF32; family CAG-239; genus JAFUYI01. Next base: position 14,122 of record JAGCXO010000027.1, read on the forward strand.
CTCTACCGGAAGGTGACTATCCGCAGGTTATGGTGGTGAAGAGGCATGACCTTGATCTGTTCTTACTGTTTCTTGAAAAGAACAATCATCCGTTCTGCAGAGGAGCACAGGCTCTGCTATTGAAGTGGGGAGATAAAAAAGCTATTAATGCTTTTATTGACCACCACCAGAGTTTTTGGGCGGATGCCGAAGTTTCTTTCATTAAGGATTATGATGAGGATATACTGGAGAAGTATGTTACCATGTTCAAACTCTCCGAGTTGGCTGAAATCTGCCTCATTGAAAGGAACAATGCAAAACTGATTAAAAGCTATTTGCGCAATCATCAGTTTTGCGACCACGCGTGGCAATACTACATTTCCCTTATGAATTGAACAACGACCTCCGGTATTTGCCGGAGGTTTTTTGTTAGAGAAAAAATGTTGACACAGATTATAAAATCTGCTTTTATTCGCTGACAAATGAATTATTAGTCACCAAAAATATATTATTATGAAAAGAATTGCAAAATTGGTCAGAAGAGAAGTAGATCTTTTCTTAGAAGAACAGAAAAAATTGTTGTTATCAGGTAATGCAGAATTGATAAAAAAATTTGCCAATTACAGTTCCTTTAGTGAAGAAGCTGAAATGGAATTGCTGAATTCTGGCAAAATAGATTTGATCAAAATCTATTTTGATTGTTCCCGAATTTCTGCCAAAGCGCAGATTAAGATGCTAGAGCATGAAAATGTTTCTGTTGTTGATGAATATATCTCTCGCCACAATCTTTGTGAGGAGGCGGAGATGATGTTGATTGACTGGGGAAATGATGATTTGCTCAAAAAGTACATCTACCTTTATCGTTTTTGTATTAAAAACGAACGCCATTTTTTTGAAACAGGTAAAAAAGATTTGATGCTGGATTATCTCAAGACGCATAAAAACACTCATTGCGACGATATAATCTTTGACCTCAATGACGACGATCTGTTGATTGAATGCACAAAAAACTCTGTTACTCCTTTGCCTGAAAAGTTGCAGCTCAAAATGGTCAACGAATGTAACAAGAGCCTTATTGAAAGATATTCTAAGGTAAAGACTTTTGGTTTTGCGGCTGAAAATCAATTGCTGGAAAATGGTAATGGAGAATTGATTACTATTTATGCAAAAAATTGCGGTTTTCGTTTTGAAGAAACTCAGATCAAGTTGCTACATACAGGGTATCGTGAGATTATAAGACTTCAAATTATGAAGACGAGTTTCAGAGGCAAGGCTGATGTTGCGTTTGTAAAACTGTGCGACAAGGAGTTGGTTTATCTCTATCTGCAAAAATTTGAGCTGACGCATCACGCGTGGCAACTCTTTTGGACTAAGAATTTGATTCAATCCTAACACCGGCTTTGTCCGGTGTTTTTTTGTGCGCAATAAAAAGCTCCTTGTTTGTCTTGATGACATTCAAGGAGTTTTTTTAAGATGAGCAATTTTTTATATTATCATTGCGGTAAATTCTGCCTCGGAGACAACTTTGTCGTCAACCATCGCTTTGCCCTTGAAAACAAAAACATTACGTCGAGACTGAATTTTTTCAACATACATTTTCATCTGGTCGCCGGGTTTTACCGGTTTGCGGAACTTTACACCATCTATGGACATAAATAAAACGCTGGGAGTTTTCTCAACATTTTCGGCGCCGGCAACAACGATGGCACCTGCGGTCTGTGCCATGGCTTCAATCTGCAAAACTCCGGGCATTACCGGATTGCCCGGAAAATGGCCTTGAAAAAATTCTTCATTCATAGTCAGATTTTTTAATCCCATGCCTTTTTCGCCGGGGATTTCTACTTCTAACCTATCCAACAACAAAAAAGGATAGCGGTGGGGAAGAAGTTTTAGAATTTCTTCTATTTGATAAACTCTGTTTTCTGACATATTTTCCTCTTTTATTTTTTTGAACTTTTTTGAACAAACGATACTTGACGCATAAAGTCTTTTATCGGAACACAAGGCGTGCCCATAACAACACTTCCCTGCTCAATATCACGCATTGCACCTGACTGTGCGCCAACCTGAACAAATGAACCGATATTTAGGTGGTCAGCAAAGCCGGTTTGGCCGCCGCAAACAACGTAATCGCCAAAGTTGCAGCTACCGGCAATACCTGTCTGCGCAACAATAATGCAACCGCGGCCGAGTTTGTCGTTGTGAGCAATTTGAACCAGGTTATCAATACGACAACCATCGCTGATAACGGTATCTCCCAGTGCACCTCTGTCAACACAAGAACATGCGCCGATTTCGACATCATTACCGATAATTACCCTGCCGATTTGGGGAATGCGTTTGTGAATACCGTTTATGGTCTCAAACCCAAAGCCGTCTTGTCCGATACGCGCACCGTTATATATATAGCAATTATTTCCAATGGTTGAATAGGCTATATAACAATGTGCGCCCAAGCGGCAATTGTCGCCAACCATGCACCCCTGTTCCACAACGGCAAAAGGTTCAACTATTGTATTCTTACCAATTTTTACATTGGCACCTATAACTGCATAAGGTGCTATATGACAGCCCTCGCCTATTTCTGCCGTCTTGTCTATGCAAGCCAATGGCGATATACCTGCCAAAGGTTTCTTTTCGGAATACATAATCTCATTGAGCTTGAGGTAGGCTTGCTTGGGGTTTTCGGTTGTCAAAACAATTACGCCTTGTGCCACAAACTCAGCTAACTCAGGAGTGGTTACACAGGCCGAAGCCTTGATTTCGGCTCCGGCTGCTTTTTTCTTGCGGTCATAAAAGAAGCATATTTCTCCTTTTTGCGCCGCTGTCATGGTGTTTATATCATTGATAGTCTCGTTTTCGGCGCCGGATGTTATAATATTGGCATTGCAAATCTCGGCTATCTCGGCAATGGTTTTCTTGCCGGAGTGGTTATAAAAACGGGTATCAACCATCAATGTTCTCCTTATAATCTGGCACCAAAGTTAAGTCTGAATACTTCGGTCTCGTCGTATTTTTCTTTGACAACAGGGAAACCAAAGTCAATATCAATCTTACCCATAGGTGATAGCCATGTGAAACCGAAACCAACTGATACACGCGGTTTTGAAGAATAGTAAACGTCATCCATATTGATGGCATCAGGTTTGCCGATGGTGCCGACATCTACAAAGGTGCGACCTTTAATGCCAACTTCGTCAAGCCCGATCGGGAACATCAACTCGGAACCGCCATATACCATCCAGTTTCCACCAAGAGCATCATTGGTGCGTCTGTCTCGGGCGCCGATACCTGCTGTCTCAAAACCACGCATGGTTGATCCACCCAAGAAATATCTTTGAGCCAGACGAACATTTTCATCGCCGTAACCGGTTACATAGCCACCGTTTAAGAACATCTTTAAGGTTATATCTTCAAAGAATGAGTAGTATAAATATGACTTGGCATCAAAGCGCAGATATTTGTCATCGCCGCCAAGACCTGATACATCGTTGCCAAATGACAAATAATATCCCGATCTTGGATCTATGGCGCTATCACGCTTGTCATAAACAAGGGTTTGACCAACAGCAGAGTCAAGATATTTTCCTTCTTCTCTTTGAATGTAGATTGATGAATTTTTGCTGACGTTATCAATCTCATCTTGTTTTAGGGTATAGCGAACAGACTGAGACAAGTTGTCGGTATATTTCCAACCAAAACGAACTCTGCCACCGGTAACCGTTTCATCATATGATGCTTCATCCTGATAGTCTGTTTCGGTGCGGAACAAATCTATGCCGGCACTCAATGGAAGCCCTAAGAAATATGGCTCAGTAAAGTTGATGTTATAGTCTTGTTCACGTTGAGAAATGCCTAAATCGATACCAACCTGCTGACCTTTGCCGCGGAAGTTGTTTTCGGTAACGCCGGCCCTTACCAAAGCGCCGTTTACTGTTGAATAACCGACACCGATATTAAAGTATCCGGTTGATTTTTCTTCAACATCAACATTGATATCGGCCTTGTTCGGATCAGGTGTTTGTGCGGTTTGGATATCTACTTTGCTGAAGTAGTTCAAATTCTCGATATTGCGGCGCGATGCTCTGATTTTTGAAGCATTGAAAGCATCACCTTCGTTGATGCGAAATTCTCTTCTGATTACATCATCATGAGTGCGAGTATTGCCGGAAATATTTATTTGGTTTACAAAAATACGAGAACCTTCACGAATCTGAAATGTCAAATCTATTACGCCCTTCTCCATATTCTTATTCAAAACAGGCTCTACCTCAACAAAAGCAAAACCTTTTTTGCCCAACTCTTCTGTTAATGCATATACAGAATCGTCAACTTTTTCGGCATTATACCAATCGCCGCTGTCGATATCTATTTCGTCTTTTACATCTTCTTCATTTATATTGCTGATGGTTGAACGAACATTGATATCACCGATTTTGTAGCGGTTGCCTTCTTCCAAAACCGTGGTGATTACAAATGACTCTTTGTCTGGACTTAGTTCCGCTACAGATGAAACTACACGAAAATCTGCATAACCGCGTTTTAGGTAGAAACGACGGAGCAGTTCTTGGTCATATTTACTTTTTTCAGGATCATAATTTTCAGATGAGGAAAAAATTCTCCACCAACGGGTTTCTTTACTCAAAATCTCACTTTGCAATGTGCTATCGCTGTAGTGCTTGTTGCCTACAAAATTTATTTTGGTGATTTTTGCCAACGGGCCTTCGTCAATCTCGTATATCAAGTCGACTCGGTTTTGATCGCGTTCGATAACTTTCGGTTCAACAACGGCAGCGTATCTGCCTACTCTTTTATATACATTGAGAATTCTTTTTGTGTCTTCTTGAACTTTTGCAACGCTATATATCGAACGCGGTGCCAATTGAACCTCGGACTCGAGCATTTTATCCTCAACTTTGTCATTGCCGTCAAAATAGCGCTTATTTACAATCGGGTTTTCTGAAACATTGATGTTTAAAACACCTTGACTTACAACAAATTTAATATCGGAGAACAAACCTGTCGTGTATAGTTTTTTGAAGGCGTCATTGAGTGTTTCTTCAGAAACATCGCTATTCGGTTCTATATCGACATAGGAAAGAACTGTTTCACGCTCAACACGTTGAAGACCCTTAACATTTATGCCGTTGATTTGAACAGTAGAAGCATTAAAAGCTACCAAGAGCGCGGGCAACAAAACTGCAAAATAAGTTTTTTTCATTATTGTATCCTTAAAAGTTATCCCATCTTATACAAACCACCGCTTAAAGAGGTGGACGAAATCATTCCATGTTGCAAAAAGCATCAAAGCCAATAGAAGTGCAAATCCGCATTTGAACAGAACTTCTTTGACTTTTTCGTGCATTTCACGACCTGATATAATCTCTAACAGAAAAATTACGACATGTCCACCATCCAATACAGGGATTGGGAATAAGTTTATTAATCCAAGGTTGATGGACAATATCGCCATAAAAGCAACAAAATCTACCCAGCCGCTTTTTTTGGAAATATCTCCTGTCATTTCGGCAATACGTATAATTCCGCCAAGATCTTCGCCGCTACGTTTGCCGGTAATCATTTGACCAACACCTCTCAAGGTATCGGTCGTCATTCTCCATGTGCCGCGACAAGCTTCGGCAATAGCCGGGAAAAATGACAACTTCTGACCGTCTATATCAATAGATGTTTTGGATTTTATCCCCAACATAGGTCTTTCGGAAACAGGATCTCCTTCTTCTATTGATATATTAGTTAATTTTACATCGAGGGAGATTGTTTCGTCTCCTCGAAGTAATACTATTTTTGCAATGCCATCAGCAGAAAGAGCAACTTCTGAACTTATATCGCTAAACGCTTCTATTTGGTGCCCGTTAACTTCGATGATTACATCTTCTTCCTGTAGTCCAGCTTGTTCAGCGGCACTGCCGGGGATAACTTCGCCAACAATCGGAGGATAGTTTACCATGCCGACAAACATAAATATCAATGACATTACAATTATCGCAAATAAATAATTGAAACCCGGTCCGCCTAAAACAATTGCTAATTTTTTCCAAGGATTTTGGTAGGCAAAAGAATGTTTTTTCTCGTCTTCGGATAAAGACTCTAACGTTTCTGCATCTTCACCGGCAGAAGCTCCGTTGGCATCGCCTAAAAATTGGCAATATCCGCCCAGAGGAATGGCGCAAATTTTCCAATTGGTCTGATATTTGTCGGTAAATCCCCATAATTTGCGACCAAAGCCTATTGAAAAATCGGTAACCCTAACACCGCACATACGTGCTATTATAAAGTGCCCGAACTCGTGAACAAATACCAAAACACCTAATAAAAAGATAAATGGAACTATATAGTAAAAAGAATTAAATATGCTTTCCATAAAAATGCCTCTTAATAAATATATGTATAGTATGTAATAACTGAGATGAGCAGAACAGGAGCAGTAAAAATTAAGCCGTCAACACGATCAAACACACCTCCGTGACCGGGGATTATTGAGCTGGAATCTTTTGCTCCAACTTTTCTTTTTATTGCTGATTCTATTAGGTCGCCAATTTGTTCAACAATAGCCAAAGCTGCTGCAAATGCGGCATAATAGTAGTGATTGTATTCTTGAAAAATATAAGCAAAAAATCCTCCGAAAAATGCCGCAAAAATCATTCCGCCAATCAAGCCGGACCATGTTTTGTTGGGACTGATTTTCTTTGCCAATTTCGGACCTTTGAAGGTGGTGCCGACTAAATATCCGCCGATATCAACGCTCCAAACGACTATCAACAGCCATAAAACCATGAGATGAGGAAATTCCGTCATATAATACAACCACATTAAAGAGCCAACTCCGATAGATATGTAAGGTACTCCCAATACTACAAGAAGGCGATGTTTTTCTTGGCCGGCTTTTAAGAAGATTAACCCTGAAGACATTACTATCATGATAATAATACCCAACCAAGATTGCAGCATTACTGAAGTTGCCATTGAAAGTGTATATATGGTTGAATATAATGCCTGCTTTTCTTTGGCGGCAACCAAATTACTCCATTCCCAGCTTAAAAAACCACCAATGGTCAAAATCAAAAGATGATAATAAGGAAAGTCTAAAAATATGCAACCTATTACTAAGGGAGCTAAAATCAGAGCGGTTATAATTCTGTAAAATAAATTATTTTTTGCCATATCTTCTCTCCCTGGTATTATAATTTTGAATAATTTTTTCCAATTCTTTACGATCAAAATCCGGCCACATAACTTCTGTAAAATATAATTCGGAATATGCAATTTGCCATAAAAGATAATTGCTTATTCTTTGCTCTCCGCTGGTCCTAATCAATAAATCCGGATCGGGTATATCTTTTGTATATAATAGATTTGAAAATAGTTTTTCATCTATATCTTGCGGATTTATGTCTCCTGATTTTGCTAAATCTGCCGCTTGGCGGACAGCATGAAGAATCTCTTGTCTGGAACCATAACTTATGGCAAGACAAAGGGTGAAATCTTTGTTGTTTTCCGTTTGTTTTTCTATCTCATTCATCCGCTCAATTATATCTTTGTCCAACATTGAGCGCTCACCGATAAAAACTATTTTGACATTATTTTTTTGCAGTTCCTGGAGATTGTTTTTGAGATACGAGCGTAAAAGGTCCATCAAAGTAGAAACTTCTTCTTTAGAGCGCTGCCAGTTCTCGGTTGAAAAAGCATATAAGGTAAGATATTTAATACCGAGATCTTTGACATCTTGGCATATACGCTCCAGGGTTTTTGCGCCCTGTTTGTGCCCGGATACTGAAGGAAGTCCGTGCTTTTTTGCCCAGCGCCGATTACCATCCATGATGATGGCAAGATGATTTATTGTGCTAGTCGTGTCACTCAAAATAATTCTCCAAATCTTATACCTGCATTATGTCTTTTTCTTTTTGAGCTAAAATTTCATCAATTTTCTTTATGCTGTCATCCGTAAATTTTTGAATTTCATTTTCATAACGTTTTTCTTCATCTTCGGAGATGAGATTATCTTTTTTCAACTTTTTGATAGCATCTAAAGCATCACGGCGAATATTGCGCACTGCAACTTTGCTTTGTTCCGTACATTTTCCGGCAACTTTTACAAGCTCTTTACGACGTTCTTCAGAAAGAGGCGGAATTTGAATGCGAATAAGTTGTCCGTCAGACATCGGATTTAATCCCAAATCAGACTCCATTATTGCTTTTTCAACGGACTTTACCAATCCTTTATCCCAAACATTTACGGACAAACAACGAGCATCCGGCACACTGATGGTTGCAACTTGCGCTATCGGAGTTTGTGAACCATAGGCATCTACCATGATTGTATCTAACAGACTTGCATGTGCGCGACCGGCACGCAAACCTCCAAGTTCTCCTTTCAGAGAATCGATTGTTTTATCCATACGAACTTTTGTATTTTCTTTTATTTCTGCATAATCGGACATTTTTTCTTCCTTATTTTATAAGTGTAAATTTTTCTTTACCATAAATAACATTGATGAGCGAATCTTTGCCTTTTTGGGCAAAAACTACTATCGGAATATTGTTATCGCGCGCCAATGCTACTGCCGCAATATCCATAACTTTGAGATTTTTTTTGATTACTTCATCATAGGTTATGCTGTCATAACGTTTGGCTTTGGAATTTATCTTTGGATCGTCTGAATATACACCATCAACCTGTGTTGCTTTTAATATCGCATCACAACCCATTTCGGAAGCACGCAAAGCGGCGCAGCTGTCGGTGGTAAAATATGGATTTCCGATGCCACCGGCAAAAATTAAAACACGACCTTTTTCCAAGTGACGCAGAGCACGGCGATAAATGTAGCTCTCACAGACAGATGGAATATTTATTCCGGACATAACTCGGCTGGGAACACCTGTTTGTTCTATTGCATTTTGCAAGTATAGGGCGTTCATAACGGTTGCCAACATTCCGACTTGGTCAGCCACAGAACGATTGAGCCCTTTTGAGGCCTCTTTGGCTCCTCTGAAAATGTTGCCGCCACCTACAACAATACAAATTTCCACACCCTTATCGTGCACGGTTTTAATTTGTTTCGCCAGAGAGCTGATTGTTTGTTCGTCCATGCCGAAAGCTCGGTCCCCCATAAGTCCTTCGCCGGAAAGTTTGAACAATACGCGTTTATATTTTGGTTTCATATCACACAATCTATATTTGTTGTTTTACTTTTGATATATATTAAACAAATAAATTTCTTTGTCGATAATATTTTCAATTTTTTTCAATGAAAACTTTAATTTAATTCTTTAAGTTGACATCTTGTCTCGGTGGGGTTAGTAATTGTAGTATTGATTTTAAAGTGCATAATCTTGAAAGGCTATTATCATGACTATTCTATTGTCTGCCATAGGCGGCTATTTTTTGGGTTCTATTCCCTTCGGGTTGGTTTTGTGTTATTTGGCGGGGTTGGGAGATATAAGGAAAATCGGCTCCGGCAATATCGGGACAACAAATGTTTTGCGCACGGGAAGAAAAGATTTGGCTTTACTCACATTGTTGCTGGATGCTTCAAAGGCAGGTATTGCCGCGTGGGTTGCAGGACATTTTGCACCGCAAACTTCGGAAATGTTTTTGGGGATTATGACAAAGACAAATCTTTTGGCCGCACTTGTTGCAGGATCTTGCGCAGTTCTGGGGCATAATTTTCCAGTTTGGCTGAAATTTAAGGGTGGAAAAGGCGTGGCTTCCGCTTTCGGTTTTATATTGGTTATCAGCCCAATGCTGGCGTTGATGGCTTTCGGGACTTGGTTGGTTATGGTCATTGCTTTCAGATATTCTTCTTTGGCGGCAATCACGGCGGCTGTTATGACTCCTTTATATGCATATTTTGTAGAAAGTGAAGTGCAAACAGTTTTCTTTACGTTGATAGCCTTACTGGTTCTTGTGCGTCATCATGCCAATATTTCTCGCTTATTAAAAGGGACAGAAAGTAAGGTATCTTTTAAAAAGAAAGCATAAATGGCAAACGTTGAGGAAATAATTGCGTGGTTAAGGCTGGTGAATACCGACGGAATCGGTCCGATCGGGTTTGAAAGGTTGTTAAAAAAGTGCGGCTCGGCAGAAAATGCAATTTGTTTCATGGAAAGTTCGGGGAAGAATCTTGCTCAATATGATTGGGCAAAAAATGAGCTTGAAAATGCTTATGAGCAAGGTATTCGAATTATTTTGAAAAAAGACAGTTTTTATCCTCAATCATTGTTATCATTGCGTGATGCTCCGCCGATTTTGTATGCAAAGGGAAGAATCGAGTTATTGCATGAGCAAAACGCATTGGCAATTGTCGGAAGCAGAAATGCTTCGCTTAGTGCTTGTAATGCAACTGCTCAAATAGCTTTTGATTTGACTGAAAAAAATGTGCTGATTGTTTCGGGAATGGCCAGAGGAATCGATACCGCCGCTCATACCGGTGCCCTGCGGGCAAAAAACGGTAACGGAACAACCATTGCGGTTTTGGGAACGGGAATCGATGTTGTTTATCCGCCGGAAAATGTGAAATTGTATAATCAAATTGCGGAACAAGGATTGTTGCTTGCAGAAGTGCCCTTGATGAGTCAGGCATTGGGCGGAAGTTTTCCGAGAAGAAACAGAATTATTTCCGGATTGTCAAAGGGAGTTTTAGTTACTGAGGCTTCGGAAAAGTCGGGCTCATTGATAACGGCTCGCTATGCCTTGGAACAAAAAAGATATGTTTTTGCCATTCCGGGAAGTCCTTCCGATCCGAGAGCAGTAGGTCCGAACAAGTTGTTGAGAGCCGGTGCTTTTTGGGTGGAAAAAGCAGAAGATATTTTAAAAGTTATCAACACAACCGCTGACAGCGAGAATAAATTAAATCTTGATGTTTTTAACGACGACCTGTTTATAAAGCCTCTTGACAACGAGCAAAAAACTGTCGATATTCCATCTAGTCGCAAGAGTGAAATTGAGGAGTTTTTATCTTATAATCCTATCACCGTTGACGAGATTATAAGAGCTTCCGGACTTGATGCGGCGGCTGTTGCAATGAAGCTTTTGGACTTGGAACTTGAGGGAAAAATCGTCAAGCTTCCGGGTAACAGAGTTGCTTTGAAAAAGTAAAAAAAAGAGAAAGAAGAGCGCATAAAATGAAGTTAGTTATCGTAGAATCTCCGGCAAAAGCCAAAACAATCAATAAATATTTGGGAAGTGACTATAAGGTTTTGGCCAGTTTCGGGCATATTAGAGATTTGCCGAGCAAAGACGGTTCAGTGTTGCCGGATCAGGATTTTGCCATGACTTGGGAGATGAGTTCGGGCGGACAAAAAAGATTGAAAGATATTATTGCTGCGCTCAAAGATGCCGATACGATTGTTCTCGCATCCGACCCGGATAGAGAAGGAGAAGCTATTGCTTGGCATATCTTAGAAGAACTTAAAGCAAGAGGAAAAATTAAAGATAAGAAAATTGAGCGCGTAGTTTTTCACGAAATTACAAAATCAGCCGTGACCGAAGCAATCAAAAATCCGCGCCAAATTGACGATAATCTGGTTTCGGCTTATATGGCTCGCAGAGCTTTGGACTATTTGGTAGGGTTTAATCTTTCGCCGGTTTTGTGGCGTAAATTGCCGGGCTCGAAATCTGCAGGCAGAGTGCAGTCGGTGGCTTTGCGCTTGATCTGTGACAGAGAAATTGAAATTGAGAATTTTAAGCCAGAAGAATATTGGACAATTGATGCCGAGTTGTTTACACAAACAAAACAACTCATCAAATCGCGCTTGGTAACTTTGGACGGCAAAAAACTTGAAAAATTTGACATCAACAGTGAAGACAAGGCTTTGGAAGCAAAAGCTAAGATAGAAGCTCAAGATTTTAGCGTTGCAAATGTGGAGCGTAAAAAAGCCAATCGTTACCCTGCTCCTCCGTTTACAACTTCTACTTTGCAACAAGAAGCAGCCAGAAAACTCCGCTTCTCTGCAAAGAAAACCATGCAGGTTGCGCAAAAATTATATGAAGAAGGTTATATTACCTATATGAGAACTGATGCGGTCAATCTTTCTAAAGAGGCTATTGATGCATGTCGCGAGGCGATTGTAAAATATTTCGGAGAAGCTTATTTACCGAAGACTGCAAAAGAATATAAGAACAAATCCAAAAATGCACAAGAAGCGCACGAAGCTATCAGACCGGCTAATATTTTCAATACGCCGAAAAAGACGGAAGAAAAATTTGACAGTGATGCGCAAAAACTTTATGAATTGATTTGGAAAAGAACCGTTGCTTGTCAAATGAATCCGGCGATTTTGGACAGAGTTACCATTGATTCTCAATCTGCTGACGGAAAAATTGTTTTGCGCGCAAACGGGCAAGTTATTGCTTTTGACGGATATCTGAAACTCTATCAAGAAAGTTTTGATGATGAGGAAGAAAACGACGATAATCGAATTTTGCCGAATGTCGAAGTAGGAGAAAAAGAAACCAAAGGTGAGATATTTACCGAAAAGCACTTCACGGCTCCTCCGCCACGTTTTACGGAAGCAAGTTTGGTTAAAAAACTGGAGGAACTCGGTATCGGTCGTCCTTCTACCTATGCTTCTATTATTGCAGTGTTGCAAGAACGCCGTTATGTCAGAGTGGAAAAATTGCGTTTTATTCCTGAAGAACGCGGGCGAATTGTGACGGTATTTTTGGAAAACTTCTTCAAAAAATATGTAGAATATGATTTTACGGCACAGATGGAAGAGTTTTTGGATGATGTTTCTTCAGGCGCTATGGAATGGAAAAAACTCTTGAGCGGTTTTTGGGCTAAATTTATAAAAAATATTGAGGCAGTTAATCCGCTGCAGATGACTGAAGTAATTGAAAAAATAGACGAGGTTTTAGGGGCTCATTTATTTCCTCCGACAGAAGATGGCAGTGATCCGAGAATTTGTCCCGAATGCAAAAAAGGAAGATTGGGAATAAAACTAGGGAGGTTTGGAGCTTTTATCGGTTGTTCAAATTATCCGGAATGCGGATATACAAAACAGCTGATTGATACAACTGCCGAAGAAGAAGCTGTTGCCAATGCACCAAAATTGGCAACACCTGAAGATAAGGTCTTGGGTAACAGTGAAAGCGGCGAGCCGATATATTTGAAAAAAGGACCATACGGGTATTATGTTCAGCTTGGTGATGATAAGGGTAAAGAAAAACCCAAACGTTGCTCTTTGCCGAGAGGTACAACAGTAGAGACAATAACTATTGAACAAGCTGTTATTTTGCTGAATTTGCCGCGCCAGTTGGGGAATGGGATTGAGGTTAATATCGGAAAATTCGGGCCCTATTTGAAGCAAAACGGCAAGTCAAAATCTTTGACCGGCAATGATAATGTGTTTAATATCACTCTTGAGAGAGCTGAAGAGATTTTGAGCGGCGTGGCAGAAAAGCCTGCTGCTAAAGTTGTTGGAGTGAATCCGGATAATAAGCAGGAAATTACCTTTAATGTCGGTAGATACGGTCCGTATTTGAAGTGCGGAAAAACAAATTATGCTCTGCCGAAAGAGATGAAAGACCGCGAACCGACTTTGGAAGAAGCTCTTCAAATTATAAGCAAGAAAAAATAAATATCATTATATGCCTGTCTTTTTCTCTTGGTATTAAAATAATACACAAGCCATGCTTTTTTTATGGAATTTTGGGATAAAAAATGTTAGATTGCGCCTTGTTATAATAAGAGGTTTTGCAAAGTGAACAATACTTATTCTAAAGAGGAAATTCATTCGATTAGGGTCGGAATATATACAATTTTGATAATTGCTTTGCTTTCCGTTGTATATATGGTAAGGCGTAATGTCGCTTTGCATAATGAAGAAAGCAGTCATTATTCTTTGAAAGCTCGTTTTGGCAGAACGGATGGTTTGTCTGTCGGAGATCCGGTCAGACTTGCCGGTGTTGATATCGGAAAAGTTATTGATGCAGAAATTGATCCTAATTATAAAGCTGTTTTGACTTTGGAAATTAAAGACGGTATCAATATTCCTTCAGACAGTTCTGCTTCTATTGTAAGTGACGGTGTTTTGGGCAGTAAATATATTGAAATTGAGCCGGGCGGAGAAGAAGAATATATTCCTGATGATGGTGAATTTGCTTATACTCAAGATGCAATGGTTTTGGAAGAGCTTTTGGATAGAATTATCGGTATTGGAAAATCAAAACGTAAAAAAGACGAAAATGTTGTTGAGGTGCAAGATGATGAATAAAAGGCCGTTTGAAACTATGATGGGTGCCTTGGTCTTGGTGATTGCAGGGCTGTTTTTATATTTTGCTTATTCGGTTGCAGATTTGCAGGCCGTAAAAGGATATACTCTTACTGCTCGCTTTTTGAAAGTTGGCGGTCTTAATGTGGGCGCAGATGTGATGATTAACGGAATTAAAATCGGAACTGTTATCGGACAAGATCTTGATGCAGAAAGTTATGATGCCAAGATTAAAATGAGTATTGCTCCGAATATAAATTTGCCCAAAGACAGCGCCGCAATGATTTCCAGTAATGGATTGATGGGAAATAAATTTATAAAAATCGAACCTGGAAAATCTAAAGAAGTTTTGAAAAATGGTGATGAAATAAGTAATACGAAAGATTTTAAAACTTTGGAAGATATGGTCGGGGAAGTAATTTTTATGGTGACTGGAAATGATGAAAAAGAAGATTAATTTTTTAACTGCTTTAGTTTTTTGTTTTGCGGCGAACGGATATGCTGCAGATGTTTCTATGAATACGGCTGTTATGCAAGCTATGGATAAGATTACCGGTCATGTCGATTTGATTGAAGTGCCGGTAAATCAAGAGGTTTTATTCGGTAGTTTTTCTATTTTGGTCAGAGATTGTAAAACCAGTGCTCCTGAAGAAACTCCAGAAAATTTTGCTTTTGTTGATATTGTGGACAATATTTCTTCTGATGCGAAAATAAATATTTTTAAGGGTTGGATGGTTTCTTCTTCTCCGGCACTAAATCCTGTGGCGCATCCGGTATATGATGTTTGGCTTTTGAAATGTTCTAACAAACCATCATCTAATACTAAGCCCTTGTCAGAAAAAGAATTGGCTCTTAGAGATGATATTGCGATGAGCAGAGCTCCTAAAAAAGAAATTATCAGTTTGGCAAAAGACGTATATGATGATATTGAAAGTGAGTTGCAACAAACCGCAAGTGCACCGGAAAATCTGATACCTGAAGAATTGGTAGAAGAACAACCTGAGCCGGTTGAACCAAAGATTGAGAACGATAATGTTGTTATCGAGAACGGTGTTACACAAGATAGTTTTGAAGATGCAGAATCATCGGGACCGGAAGCGCTTGTTATTATTAAAGAAGAGCCACGTGAAAAAATGGAAACAACTGCTCCTGTTGAGACTGTTCCATCTGAGGACAATGTTTCAAACTTGAAAAATGAGACAGATGTTATTGAGTTGGAAAAAGAGTTATCAGAAAAAGTAATAAGTGATTGATGAGGTTATATATGGATATTGACGTAACTTTTATAATGACCGTTTATAACAAGGAATATTATCTTCCTTCTGTTTTGAAGGCGTTGTTTGCGCAGACCGGGCTTGTAAATCCGGAATATATTTTTATTGATGATGCTTCTACCGATAATTCTGTTAACATTATCAAAGAAATGTCCAAGGATATTAAAAATGTTACAATTATTGCCAATGCTCAAAACAAAGGAATTAGTATCAGAACAAATCAAGGTATTGAGATGGCAAAGGGTGAGTGGTGCAGAATTCTTGATTCTGACGATATTCTGCCGCTTGACTCAACTGAAAAAATGCTGCATTTGGCAAAAAGTTTGCCGGCTGATATGGTCTATGGACGTTTTGTAAAAACAGGAAAAGAACCTAAAGAGCTGGAAAATTGTAAAATTGAAGAAGATTTTACATATAAATATAATCAAAATGCATTGATGGGAGTTTTGACAGGGCGGTTTACGCGTATGGGGCAGTTGATTAAAACTTCTGTAATAAAAAAAGCCAACGGCGCTGATGAGCGAGTATTTATTCAAGATGAAACCATTCCTATACGCGCGGCTATGCATGCAAAAGGAGTTGTAAAGATGGATGCAAATGTCGTTTTGGTGCCACAGGAAATCGGTAATTTTTCGGGAAATAAAATACAATTAGATCATGACCGTTTTTTGGCCTATTATTGGGCAATAAAAGATAATTCTCATTTGTCCGAAAAAGTTATGCGTTTGATGTATGGAAGAGCTTTGTCTGCTTATTGGAAGTTTGTGCGCAAAACCAGTAAAAAGCCATATTTCAACGTTGCTTTCTTTAATTATTTGGTATGCAAAATTTTTAAGTGCCAGCCGGATATGGAATATTTGGACAAGATTTATGATATTTTCTCCGCTCAGACCGGTATTAGAAGAATTGCAAAATAGTTTACTTCATTTTTAAACAAAAAACTTGCATCCTTAAAAATATTATGTTATACGTGTGGGCAGTAAACTTATTTTTATAAATAATTAGTATGAAAAAGGAAAATTTTTTGGTCATCTCTTTGGTGAGAGACCTGACGGATAACACAATTTTGATTATCCGTAAAAAAGAAGAAAGATGCAGACCCACCAATGATGTTTTTCCCTCCGCGATGAAGCCAATTGGGGAGAATGAAATCCAGTGCGCCATCAGAGCTACCTATGAGCAGACAGGGGTTACGATTAAAAACCCCGTTGAGGTGGCGAGAGTCAATGTGGAAGTGCAGGTCTTGGGGGCTGATAACAGCTACGAGGCAGTGTTTGTCTTGTCAACGCAGTTCTCCGGCTCTTTGCGCCCCGCCGCCGGCACAGATGTTGTGTGGCAGAAAGAGGAGGAAATCAGGTGCGAAAGCACCATGCCCGCCTACATTCTGCGCCACATTATCGCCGGTCACTATCTCACCGGCACCTACAATTATGCCGACGACGAATTTACAGAGTGTTCCGTCCGCGACTTGTAGGCGCTCAGACACAAAAAACGCAAGGTCATCAAACCTTGCGTTTTTTGTTATCTATATTTTTTCTCTTATTTTCATCAAAACTTTGCCGATACGATTTTCATCGTTTTATTCTCAATTCCCAAAAAACTTTCACGCTTTTTTTTATAGGGAAAGGAATTTAAAAAAGAAAAGAGATGTTTAGAAGATCTGGCTACGACCTACTCTCCCGTGTCTTAAGACAAAGTACCATTGGCGCTAAAGGGTTTAACAGTCGAGTTCGGA
>JAGCXO010000028.1 GCA_017961285.1 Alphaproteobacteria bacterium
ATGGTAAAAATATTTTTGCGACCGACGTTATTATAGTAATATTGATTCAAATAAGGGGAAATGATATTAAACCTGTCCATGAAAACGATGTCATCTTTAGGGTTGTGTTGATTGATGTATTGAAAGGAATCTTTCAAATAATTGCCGTTCAAATAAATCGGCAGTCTCAGCGGTTGCTTGACTTGTACACCGATAACAGAGGAAATTCCGAGTAATAGCGCGATTGCCTGATATTTAATCCGATAACCGCGTTTTTCTAAAAATCGGCAGATAAAATCATACGGAAAATACCATAAACAAGCCATTGACATCGGGACAAAGGTCAACCAATACAAAACCAAACGCTCACTCAGCGGATACAGTTTTAATGCCGAGAAAAACGTATGTGTTAACATAATGATGAAAGCAAAGAAAAACATAAATTTATTTTTTAAGCACAACAAAAAACAAACCGAGAACAGCGCAATATAACTCGGCAGATTCCAGTAAAAAAAGTGAAAATTCTTTTGCAGCAACATCCAAATGCTGGAGCCGGAGGCAAAAGTATCCCGCCAATATTTTTCCATGTACCCTTTGTTCGGATGATTATGTAAAAATATAAAGTAATAAATGAGCAAAAATGCCAATGCCATGCCGTATTGCAACACATACAACCGAAATTCTTTGCTCCTTAACATAGATATTATGCGATAGCGGGCGTTTTTTAAAAGTTCGAAACCGTCCCACAAACCCAGCGGCAACAACACAAAACACATCGTTAATGAATTGAACACTCCGAATGCAATAACCGCCACTAAGGTTAAAACACGTTTAAACGTCCACTTCTCGCCCGCTTTTGACCAAAAATACAGCAACAAAACGGCACAAAAAAGTTCTCCGATATATTGTTTGAGTTCCGAAGCATAGTAGATGAACACCGGCATAAAAATCAAAAACAGATAAGAAAACAGCGCAATAACTTTGGAACCGGTCAGACGATAAGCCAGCGGGTAATACATGAAAACAATCCCCAAACCGCATAAAAAAGGATAAATCCGCCACCAATATTCAATATAAGCCGAATTTTCCGCCAGTAGCCACACGGCCCGTTCCCAAAACATCAATCCCAGCGGGGCGACCTGTCCGAAAAGAAGTTTTTGTGTCAGTCCCTTAAAATCAAGCGTTATAATACTGTCGGCCAACGAAATTTCATCGCCCCAAAAACCGTGGCGCATAAAAAACTGATAAAGCATCAAAGCCACGGCGATTATACCGGCAAATATTGCCAACATATCGAATTTGTCGCTGTCCTTTGAACACATCTTATGCCACATAGTTTTACCGAACATCAATTTTTCCTTTGATAAATTTCAAAGTACCCTTTTTAGCGAAAATTGCAAATATTATTTTGCGGTTATATTATCCGAATGGACGCTAAAATATTTTTTTCTGATCAGACATACCGTGTTTCGGGAAACCGGAACCGTACAATATTCCAAAGTAACTCTACCGTCCGGATATACCACATCAAGCACTCTATGAATTTTTTCTTCAATTTTATTCGGCCTTTCCTTTCTCATAATGAGCCAATATTTCTCGCTCTGATATGCGTTTAGCTTTTCCACCAGTGCTATAACCAAAAAATTCTGCCAATTTTCTTCCATTATGCTGATAATGTCTTTGTATTCTATATTCTTAAAATAATATTTGCGAAAATATATGGCTGAAAGTTCAAAGTCTTCAGCCAAAATAATATCACCTTTTTGATAATTTCGATTGATATAAGCGAAAACATCTTTCAAATAACTGCCGTTCAAATAAATCGGCAGTTTCAGCGGCTGCATGATTTGTACGCCGATAATAGAAGCAATTCCGATTAATAGCGCGATTGCCTGATATTTAATCCGATAACCGCGTTTTTCTAAAAATCGGCAGATAAAATCATACGGGAAATACCACAAACACGCCATCACAATCGGCATAAAACTAAACCAATAAAAAATCAGCCGAGCGAACAACGGATATAAGTGAAGTGCCGAAAAAATCGTGTGTGTCACCACAATAACCGCGGTATAAAAAAGCACAAATCTGTTTTTCAGACATAACAGGCTCAAAAAGGCCAAAACACAAAAGAACCCCGGAAGTTTCCAAAAATAAAGATGGAAATTGTTCATCCATAATTGCCAAAAGTTAGAACCTGTGGCAAAAGTACTTTGCCAATAATATTCCATATACGGCTTATGCGGATGATTATGTAAAAACATAAAGTAATAAATGAGCAAAAATGCCAATGCCGTCCCATATTGCAGCACATACAACCGAAATTCTTTGCTCTTTAACATGGATATTATGCGATAGCGTGCGTTTCTAAGCAGTTCGAAACCGTCCCATAAGCCCAGCGGCAACAACACAAAACACATCGTTAACGAGTTGAACACCCCGAACGCAATCACCGCAATTAAGGTTAAAACGCGTTTAAACGTCCACTTCTCGCCCGCTTTTGACCAAAAATACAGCAACAAAACGGTACTAAAAAGTTCTCCGATATATTGTTTGACTTCCGAAGTATAGTAGATAAACACCGGCAAAAATATCAAAAACAGATAAGAAAACAGAGCAATCACTTTCGAACCGGTCAGGCGATAAGCCGTCGGATAGTAAAGAAAAACAATCCCCAAACCGCATAAAAACGGATAAATCCGCCACCAATACTCAATATAAACCGAATTTTTTGCCAACAGCCACACGGCCCGTTCCCAAAACAAAAATCCCAACGGAGCGACCTGTCTGTGAAATAATTTTCCGGTCAGTCTGCTAAAGTCCAAAAACATAAAATTATCGGCTAATGATATTTCATCGTTCCAAAAACCGTGGCGCATAAAAAACTGATAAAGCATTAAAATAACAACAACAAAACCCGCTAAGAAGGCTATCACCTTAAATTTGTCGGCAAATTTTGCGGTTATTTTTTGCAACATATCTTTTCCTCCATTCAAAGTACATTTTCAGCAGAAAACGCTAATTTCCAATCACCAAACCATAGGTATTCATCGGATGAACGGTTTTGGTTACCAGGCACACCGTATTCGGCTGCACCGGATTGACGCAATGTTGAAAGCGGACGGAATTACCGGGATAAAACATTGCAAGGACATGTTTGATTTCCTTTTCAACTTCATCTTGATTCTGATTTCGCACAATTAACCAAAATCTCTCCTGCGGATATTTTTTCAATTCTGTCGTCAATGATGTCGCTATAAACTTGCGCCAATCATATATTTCAGGAGAAAAAATTGATGCCGGATCAATATTTTTGAAGTAATACATTTGATAATAGGTCGGGAAAAAGCCGAAACCTTCTTCGATGACAACATCGCCTTTTTGATAATTTTGATCAATATAGCTGAAAACATTTTTCAAATAGCTGCCGTATAAATAAATCGGAAAATTCGTCAGTTGCGACAGATTGACACCCGCAATCATAACCATTCCCGCAAACAATGCCACCGCCTGATATTTCATCTTATAGCCGCATTTGGTCATAAAATAACTGCAC
>JAGCXO010000029.1 GCA_017961285.1 Alphaproteobacteria bacterium
GGAGCGAGTAACGGGAATATTACGCTACGCTTCATTCACTGCGCTCATTAGGCTAAAGCCTAACCGGCGCTCTCTCGCTCGCCTTTCGCTTGTAGTCAAACCCGCATTGCGGGTTCGCTTCCCTAATATAATAGGAAAAATTCGGAATGGAGCGAGTAACGGGAATATTACGCTACGCTTCATTCACTGCGCTCATTAGGCTAAAGCCTAACCGGCGCTCTCTCGCTCGCCTTTCGCTTGTAGTCGAACCCGCACTGCGGATTCGCTTCCCTTATATAAGGTTGACGGATTAGGTCTGGAGCGAGTAACGGGAATCGAACCCGCATTTAAAGCTTGGGAAGCTCTCATTCTACCATTGAATTATACTCGCATTAGTCCTTGGTGCAAATATATTACACCGCGTTCGAAAGTCAACTGTTTTTTATGTAGTTTAATATATACACACGTATGGCGCTTGAGAGGTTGTTGGATGGGGATCTCTGGCTGTCAATTTTGGTTATCAAGCCGGTTATACTACATCTTTCTTTTTTTGCTATCTCAGTTAGTTCTTCATAGAACTCGGGTTCTATGGATATGCTGGTTGAGTGCCTTCCGGCTATGATAACAGATTTTTTAAGCATTTTTCTTTCTAAAGCTGTCGATGGATACAACTTCGGCTTGTTGCGGCTGACTGTTGGCGGCAATTTCAGCGCCAAAGCTTAATCCGAAACGAACACTGGGGTCGCCAAAGTATGTGATGGAATCGAAAGGTATTTCTATGCGGTATGGAACGTGGTTGAAGTGTAAAACAACGGAAAAGCTGTCTTCATTTACCTTTAGGTTTTCAAACTGATTTTGTAAAACTATCATCATTTCTTGCGGATATTGATTTTTTAGAAAGCTGTCAATTTTTGTTTTAGGGTGGTCCGTGCGAAATGATATATAAAAGTGATGTTCGCCAGGTAGCCCCTGCTCTTCTACAATTTTGAGAGCTTCTATAACAACTTGCTTAAGCGATGTTTCAATAAGTTTATCGTAATCTATTTTATCTTTTTTCATTTTTTACTCCGCAATTAAAAATAGCCGTTCTGTTGCTGGGTGGCTCATGCCCCACTTGTCTTTAACCAAAAAAACAAGAATTGGATTCGTTGCGACTACAATTATGCAGCCAAAGCAACTGGTGCTAATTCATTATCGTTAGCATTTATTTTATTTTGAACCGATAACGGTGGTATCTTGCCGAACACAACATCTGTCTTTATTAAACCCTGTCAATCCTGTTTCACCCCCATATAAAAAATAGATGGTGGAGGTGCCGGGTACCGCCCCCGGGTCCAAAGCCCCTATTCCACAGTGCCTCTAGTGTCATAGTTGATTGCTCAACAATATATATATACTATATTGCAGGACAATTTTCAAGTTATTTTTGAATTAGTTTGGATGCGGCTCGGTCATATCTTGGCTGTGGTAACGGTTTTGAATTACCTCAGAGAAACGAGAAGCAGCATCAACAACGTTTGATGATTTTTCTTGTGTCGAAGATCCAAAGTTGCTTACACTTCCAATCATTCTATATGTTAAATCTTTTGGGTGTATATCATAAGCAAACCATGCTACTCCGTATACAATTCCCAAAATTCCCAATAAACTTAATAGTAATTTCATTTCTTAAATCTCCTATAAATATCACGCGTTATGATATATCTAAAAAACTAAGAAAAGTTTAATATCTTTTAGAAAGTGTTTTATTATAAATCTTATTTGCCTGTGCGATAAGATCTTCGCTTAATCCGTATTTGATTTTTATGAATTCTTTTGCTTTTATTTGGCGAACCATTAAATTGTTATAACGCATTGATAAACTTGTTTTTTCCTGATTTTTTAATGAAATCGGTAATCTTATATATTTATCCAGTTTTTTAATTTGATATTTATTTTTGGCGGGATTGTATATCGATAAGCTATACATCATAGAGCGCATCAGCCGGTATTCTTCTTTTTTTTCGTCGGTTACTTTGGTTATTGGAGACAAATCAATCAGGTTCAAACTTTGTTTGTAGATTTTATTATAGCATTTGGAATATGTAGTTTTCATCCAATGTTGCAGTTTTACGTTTACAAGAAAGTCCAGATTCGATAAGAGTTTCTCTCTGTCTTCAGTGTTTCTTTCTTCTAAGATTCTGAGACAAGGTTCTAATGAAAAAAGTTTCTTAGAGTTTCGGTCAAACCAATAGTGGTTGATTCTGTCAATCATCAGAGCCAGGTGGGCGGAGCGTTCATTTTCTATCATCAAGTTGAAGATGTCTTCCGGCAGTAGTTTTTTGCTGTTGAATTTGCATAATCTGCCCTCAATCAAGATGCGATTGCGTAATTTGTGGCACTCATATATAAACGGGCCATGATAGTTGGTGTGTTGTAGGTATAGCTGTACATATTTTTTGTAGAGAGCCTTGTATTTGTTTTCTCTTTGCGGAGAGGGACAAATTTTTTTTATGGCCTCATTTAGCAGACTTTCATCATTTTGAAGGCGCCCGAACCATGAAGATCTTTTAGCAGCCCTGAGCCGTTTGTAATAAATGCGTATTTTTTTTATGGTTTGCCAATCTTCGGGGTAAAACATATAGGCATTTTCGTAGATAAAAATTTTATTTTGTTGATTGAATGTTGTCGGCAAAGAGGTGAGTTTGGGTATTATATGCGCACTTTGGGTAATGTCGTTATATTGGACAAGATATGTTTTGAAGCGGCGAATTATTGAAGACCCGATACGTGTTATAAATTCGGGTATTTCTTTATTCTGCATATAAAAACTGTCGAGTATGAAGCCAAAATTGGATTTTGGTATTTTGAATTTGAAGTCGTTTTCAAAATCTTGCGACTGCTTAATTAGGCATTTTGTATTGCGAAAATTTTCATAATTGTTATCTCTTTCGAAAAAGAAAATAAGATCTTTTGTTGCTTTATAGTCAACATTTTCGCTGAGTGAGGTAAATTCTTTTAATATGTCAAGATTTAAGCCGTGTTTTTCTGCATATTGTTCTGTGGTTTGAGACGATATTTTGCGCAAAGTATCCCACGCCGCACAAAGCTCAAACTCTTCAAATGTAAGGGTTGAAAGTTTTTTAGCAATATCTGCAGCGAGATTGTTTTTTACAATGAAAAAGTCTCCTTTTCGGGCGGCTATAATGTCCATCGCAATCTCCTAATATTTGTATATTTTACCATATATAAGGAAAAAAGCAACGGTTATTTTTATTTGCTATTATCTGTGGCAATCTTCTTTTATTATTGATGGTATTTTTACTTTGAAAGTCAGACGTTGTTTGTTGTCAGCCGGAACATTAAATATCCATTGATATATATTTGCCTGATCATTTTTACCTTTTATGTTTTGCTCTATGACTTCAGCATCTTGCGGAAAGTTTTGTTTGATGCTTATTTCTTGGGGGTTTTTGCTGGAATTAAAAACTTCTATTTCAGCGTCATAAGTATAAAAATTCAGATATTTAACACAATTAGGAGATGTGTTTACCTGCTTTTCTTCCGGCAACTTATTGATTTTATTTATTTTTCCGTTTGCGAAGATATTGCTGTAATTTCCTAAATTAAGGCGCATAGTTTCACCTTTGGCAACATGACTAATTCTGTTTTCGCCGATAAATTGCATATTTTTCTGGGCATCATTTTCATAAAAACGAATTATTCCTTCAGGCAACGGTACTCCGAGATTGGAGTTTTCATCGTTGTTTATGGTATAATACATTGCTAAATGCTGATTTTTGAATTCTGAATTACTATCCGGATAAAAATGTAACAGTGAGTTTAATTCAGCTTCTTTTTTATATTTTACCGAATTTCTTTCCATCAGACTAATTTGTTTGGTCTGCTTGTCTTTAATAGTGGTTTTATTTGGTAAAGTATATAAATGATATGCGCTGATGTCTTCTTGGACAACACCATCCGCCATTGCCATTTTGGAAGTGGCTGCCGCCATCATAACCATTCCGTTTCTACGAGGTGCTGAATTCTCATATGTTTGATTAACTTCTCCGGCTACCAATTGAACATTTGCATTGTTATAATCAATGCCGGATTCATTATTTATGGTTACCCATGCGGTTAAATTTAGTTTGGTATTATCGATGACATTTGCAACGTAGTTGGTCTTCCAGTTTATGCCATTAGTCAGATATGCCAAAGATATGTTGTTTGAGTTGGCGGTATCGCTTTTGATTTTGGCAACAAGCGTGGGTTTACGGCGTAATCCTGCCGGTAAATCTTCAAAAAGCAGTTGTCCGTCGAAATTGGCATCAATTCCGTAGCTGAATTCTAAAATGGGGGTGCCGTTTACAAAACTGAGTATTTTTGCGGTATCAAAAATTTTTTCGCCGTTGGAAGGGTTTATTTTTATGGTTTTTACATTTTTGCCGACGGATTTTTCAATTATGTTATTCAAGTCTAAAATATCATAATCATAATTTTGCTCCAAGACTTTTATGCCTTGTGCGTATAATATTGCGCTTTCGGGTTTGATGGCAGATGATACCCCTTCAAAGGCAATATCGTTTTCTCCTTTTTGCAGGTTGACATTTCTTACATCTTTTACTAGAGCTAAATTTTTGTTATAAATAGTTATATCAAGGTTTTTGCTGTCGGTATCTTTTATTACAATCTCTGTTGCGAGCGCGTTTGCTGTTAGACCTAAAAATATTGCAAGTGCCGACATCAATTTCATTTTTATTCTCCTTAATAAATTATTTTAACGCTTTTAGTCCCTCTACTACCATTTGGTGAAATTCATCATCATAAGAGCTTGCTGTTGCAATGTCTATATCGTTAACGGAAACAATATGTTCTCCGGCAATAATGCAAAGATCATCAACAACTGTCGCAACTCCGCTACTGATAAAAAATTGTTCAATAATTTGTCCGCTTTCGTTCAGAACTCTGACTGTTCCGTTATCAGTTTTGAGAATGCTCGGGGTTTGTCCTGAAATGACGGTTTGATTTATCTCACCGGTCGGCAATACAATTCCCCAAGCTTCTCCTGATTTTACGGTTTTGTTCGGTTGAACGAATTTATACTTGATATTTGCCATTAAGCGGCCTCTTCTTTTTTCATTTTTTCGGCTTTTTCCAAAACCTGCTCAATGGTGCCTACCATATAAAATGCTTGTTCCGGAATATCATCATATAAACCTTCCAATATTCCCTTGAAGCCTTTAATGGTATCTTTCAAATCTACAAACTGTCCTTTTACGCCGGTAAATACTTCGGCAACAAAGAACGGTTGCGACAAGAAACGTTGTATTTTTCTGGCGCGGGAAACAGTGAGCCTGTCTTCGTCAGAAAGTTCATCCATACCCAAAATAGCAATAATATCTTGCAAAGATTTATATTTTTGCAGAATTTCTTGGACATCACGGGCAACTCGGTAGTGTTCTTCTCCAACAACAGAAGGAGCGAGAACGCGACTGGTCGAATCAAGAGGGTCAACCGCCGGGAAAATACCAAGCTCAGCAATACTACGATTTAAAACGGTTGTGGCATCCAAGTGAGCAAAAGTTGTCGCCGGTGCCGGGTCGGTCAAGTCATCGGCCGGAACATATACTGCTTGAACAGAAGTAATTGAACCGTTTTTAGTTGATGTAATACGTTCCTGCATGGCGCCCATATCGGTACCCAAAGTCGGTTGATATCCAACGGCGGACGGAATACGTCCCAATAATGCCGAAATCTCTGAACCAGCCTGAGTAAAACGGAAAATGTTATCGACAAAGAATAAAACATCACGATGTTCAACATCTCTGAAATATTCTGCTTGGGTCAATCCGGTCAAAGCAACGCGGGCACGAGCTCCTGGCGGCTCATTCATTTGTCCGTAAACCAGCACGGTTTTAGAATTGTCTCCGTTAATATCAATAACTCCGGATTCAATCATTTCATGGTATAATTCATTACCTTCGCGGGTACGTTCGCCAACGCCGGCAAACACAGAATATCCGCCATGTCCTTTAGCGATATTATTGATTAACTCTTGAATTAAAACGGTTTTGCCAACGCCTGCGCCGCCAAACAAACCGATTTTTCCGCCTTTAGCATAAGGTTCAAGTAAGTCAATAACCTTAATAACTTTAGTTAAAATTTCGGTTTCGGTTGATTGTTCGGTGAAACTTGGGGCCGGACGGTGAATAGAAAATTTATCTTTTGTTTTTACTTCAC
>JAGCXO010000030.1 GCA_017961285.1 Alphaproteobacteria bacterium
GCAACCGGTATTGAAATGTTCCGCAAACTCTTGGATGAAGGTGAAGCCGGCGATAACATCGGTGTTCTTCTTCGTGGAACCAAGAGAGAAGAAGTTGAGCGTGGACAAGTATTGGCCGCTCCCGGTTCAGTAACACCGCACACCGAATTTGAGTGCAAGTGCTACATTTTGACCAAGGAAGAAGGCGGACGTCACACACCGTTCTTCAACAACTATCGTCCGCAATTCTACTTCCGCACCACCGATATTACCGGTGCTGTAGAGTTGCCTGCCGGAACCGAAATGGTAATGCCTGGCGATAACATCAACATGGTAGCCAAATTGATCCACCCGATCGCAATGGAAGAAGGCTTGCGCTTTGCTATCCGTGAAGGTGGTCACACCGTTGGCGCCGGCGTTGTATCAAAGATTTTGAAATAATTTTTGACAACATAAGGCTAAAAGAAAAACCGCTCCCTTAACCGGAGCGGTTTTTTGCTGTTTATAAAACAAAGTGTAAAAAACTGGACAAAATAGAATATTTATGTTATGCTGGAAAATATAATATAAGGAGAGAATAAATTGTTGGCAATAATAACACAAATAACAATCAGCCCAAAAACGGCACTGCTCAAAAGGTAATGAGATGGATTGCTGTCGGCGCCTTAGTATGTTTGGGTGGAGATAAGTTTTTCCAAAAATGCAAAAACTATATAAAACAAAGATCAGAAAACAATTTTTCCGTAAATCCCGATGAAATGCCGAAAGATACTCTATTTATAAGTGAAGAAGTTTTTAATGAGGCAGGTGAGCACATAGAGAACGGAACATATGACGGTTTTCCGCTCAAAAAATATGGCCAAAATGGTAATGATTCAATATTAACAGAATTGTCTCAAGAAGTAGAATATGAGCCAGTTCCTAACAAAATGAAAATCTCTAAAGGCAGAAGAGTAGTTGGAGATGGTGATAAAGAAATAGGCAGATCAGCCACAATAAAAGCTGAATATACACCTATTTCTCCCGATGATAAAGATAAAAATTTTGAACTGATTGGTATTGATCATCAAGAACGAGGCCCGATAATAAGAAAAAATAAAAAGGAAGAAGTAGTAGAGGAAAATACACCAGTCACATATGGTCCGGAAGGGCGCACAGGTGGGAAAAAAACAACAAAAAAAATTAAAGAAACAATAGTTGCAAAAAAAATAACAACTTTCCAATATAATGTTCATGAAAAATAACGCGCCTTGCGCACACTCAACAAACAAAACCGCTATCTTTGCGAGCGGTTTTTTTATTGCTTGAATACAGCAAAAATAATTTAAACAAGGGAATTATCTTCCAATTCCGGAAAATCCCATAAATGCCAACGAGAGTATCGCTGCGGCAATCAGCACAATCGGCGCACCTCTGACTGCCTTTGGCAAATCTCCGGCAATCATATTAATTCTTTCCCTAATGCCGGCAAAAAGCACAATTGCCAAGGTAAATCCAATGGCATTTGCCAACGAGAAACAAACAGCCTCAGTCAAGCTGTATTCTTTCTGAATTGCCAAAATAGCAACACCCAAAACCGCACAATTTGTGGTGATTAAGGGCAGAAAAATTCCCAAAGCCTGATACAAAGCCGGAGAAGATTTTTTGATTACAATTTCAACCATCTGCACCAGCGAGGCAATAACTAAAATAAATACTACCGTATTCATAAACTCCAAGCCGTGTGGTTGTAAAAGCTTATAATAAACTAACCAAGTAGCAATGCTGGCAATGGTCATAACAAACATAACCGCCATACCCATGCCGACAGCCGTGGAGATTTTTTTAGACACACCTAAAAACGGGCAAATTCCTAAAAACTGTGATAGAACAATATTATTCACTAAAATCGCAGAAATAAAAATCATAGCAATACTCATTATTTTGCTCCTACAATTTTGTTAAATACCATAATCAATCCTGCCAAGGCCAAAAATGCTCCCGGCGGCATGATAAATAAGAGAATAGGATAGGCATCTTGTGACAAGAAAGGAACACCGAACAAAGAGCCGGCCCCAAAAATCTCTCTCACTCCGCCCAATAATGCCAGCGCAAGTGTAAAGCCCAAGCCCATACCGATTGCATCCATCAAAGAGTACCAAATATTGTTTTTAGAGGCAAATGCCTCGGCTCTTCCCAAAATGATACAGTTAACTACAATCAAAGGAATATAAATTCCCAATTGCTCGTGCAAAGCTGGTAAATACGCCTCCATAAGCAGATTTATGATTGTAACAAAAGAAGCAATCATCACAATATAACAAGGAATTCTGACCATATTTGGAATTAAATTCTTAACCAACGAGATGACCATATTCGACATCATCAGCACAAACATCGTTGCCAGTCCCATTCCCAAACCGTTTTGCAAAGATGTGGTAACCCCAAGTGTCGGGCACATCCCCAGCATCATAACAAAAACGGGGTTTTCTCTGACAACACCTCTTGTTAAATTATTCCATGTTTTACTGCTCATTATCAATTGCTCCTGCAAAATTATTATAAGCGGCAACCGCTTTTTTCACCGCATCGATAACCGCGCGAGAACTTATTGTCGCACCCGTAACAGCATCAATTTCGCCGCCATCTTTTTTCAAACTGAAATTACTGTTATGAGTATTCAAGCCCACAAACTGCTTACTGAAAGCTGCTTCTGTAACCTTTGATCCCAGCCCCGGCGTTTCGTTTTGTTGTGTAATTTTATATCCTGTAACCGTTCCGTCTGTCAAAATTCCCATAATCAGTTCTATTTTGCCGCCAAAACCTTGGCTGCTCGATGTCTCAACCGCGACAGATGTAATATTTCCTTCTTCTCTTGCCGGATAAAGGACCACACCGTCTGTGCCGATAGTTGTTTTCTCTTCCAAAGGATTATTGTCAAAATTTTTAACCATTTCCTTGATTGCCGCAACAATTTTTGCTTTTTTTGCTTCCGCAATAGGCTCGGAGGTCAACTCATATACATATCCGATTGAAACCGCCGAACAAACTGCAACAACCAAAAGCACAGCAATCATATTAAACAAGTTAGATTTCATCTTATTTTTCCTTCTGTTTTTTACCGGTGCCGAAAATTCTTGAATGACAAGTCATATCAATCAAAGGCACAAAAGCATTCATGATTAAAATTGCAAAAGAGACACCTTCTGGATATGAACTGTAATTTCTGATGACAAATGTCAAAACTCCGCAACCGACGGCAAAAAATATCTTACCTTTGACACTCATCGGCGAAGTTGTATAATCCGTTGCCATAAATATAGCCCCCAACAACAGTCCGCCGGATAAAATTTGTGTCAGCGGATCAAAGACTTGGCTGTCTGTAGAAAGCCAAAAGATAAAGTTGAGCATAAAAAATGTTCCGACATAAAAGAATGGAATATGCCAGGTAATAACTTTTTTATAGAGCATCCACAAAAGTCCCAACAGCAAAGCTGCGGCCGAAACTTCGCCCATGGAGCCGCCGACATTGCCGATAAACATATCCCAATATTGCGGCAAACCGCCTTCTTTTGCCGAAAGCATCGTTGCCGAGGTTGAGCTGTCAATATGTTTCAACAAAGTCAATGTTGTAGCAGATGTAGAGGCATCAACATTCAAAAAATCAAAAATCTTTGGTTTGAGCCAAGTTGTCATTTGGATTGGAAAAGAAATAAACAAAAACACTCTTCCTACCAAAGCCGGATTAAAAATGTTTTTTCCAATTCCGCCGAAAGCCATTTTTGCAACCACAATCGCCACAAAACATCCGATAAGTGTCATCCAAACCGGCATATTGCAGGGCAGGTTATAGGCTAAAAGCAAACCGGTAATCACCGCCGAAAGGTCAGAGGTTGTAGAAGGCACCTTGAACCAATAACGGCAAACCAAATATTCCATAACAACACATCCGGCAACACTTGTTACCATGGTAATAAGTGCATTGAGACCAAAAAATACCAAAGCGGCCAAACCTGCCGGTACAAGAGCAATAATAACATTCAGCATAATTGATCTTGTGTCGACCGGAGAATAAAAATGTGGAGCGGTAGAAACTTTTAACATGTTATTTTTTCTTTCTGATTTCATATTTAGCAAGTTTACAAAAATCCAGCAAAGGAATTCTTGCCGGACAGGAATATGAGCAACATCCGCACTCAATGCAGTCTAAGACGTGGATTTTTTTTGCTTCCTGATATTCTGCATTGCGCACAAAATTGGCAATAGCAAAAGGTTCCAACCCTTGCGGACAAACATCCAAACAAGTTGCACATCTGATACAGGCCGAAACCACAGGATCAACAACACTTGTTTGTTTCAAAAGCAATATTCCCGAGGTTGTTTTGGTAACCGGAGCTTCTTTATTTATGGCGGCAGTTCCCATCATCGGTCCGCCGAAAATCATTTTGCCTACATCTTGTTGCGGATCAACCTTTGCAATCAAAAAAGAAGCCGGAGTACCGATTCTAACCCTGAAATTGGCCGGATTATTAACGGCATCGCCGCTAACGGTTACAACTCTTTCAAACAAAGGTTTGTGTTTTTGCACAGCTTCATAAACGGCAAAAACTGTGCCGGCATTTTGCACAACGCAATGAACATCAATCGGCAAACATCCCGGAGGAACTTCTCGTCCGGTCACAGCGGCAATCAGCTGTTTTTCCGCGCCTTGCGGATATTTTGTGGCACAAACCTGAACATTTACCCCTACATAACTACGAGTAATTTTTTGCACTGCTTCAATGGCCTTTGGTTTGTTCTCATCAATAGCAATAATTGCATTTTGAATCCCCAAAGCCTTGTTTAAGATTTTGGCACCGATAACAATTTGCTCGGCACATTCTTGCATTAATCTGTCATCAGCGGTCAGATAAGGCTCGCATTCAATGCCGTTAATAATCAAACAATCAACTTTTTTACCTGACGGAACATCAACCTTAATCGGGGTAGGAAAACCGGCCCCCCCCATTCCGACAATGCCGGATTGTTTGACAATTTCAATTATTTCTTCCGGTGAGGCAGAAATTTCGCGCACAACATTAGGCGATCTGTCAATATTTTCTTCCCATTCGTCGCCTTCAACCTTTATGGTAATCATTTTTTCATAATATCCGCTTCCGGCTTCGGCATCTTCAACCTTTGTAACTTCACCCGAAACTGAAGAGTGAACATCTGCCGAAACAACACCGTCAGCATCAGCAATCAAAGTGCCGACCTTTACTTTGTCGCCTTTCTGCACCAAAATCTTTGCTGGCGCACCGATATGCTGTCTGACCGGAATAACCACCATATCAGGAATACCGGCATCTGTAATCGGAACATCAGACGTAATTTTATATTTCTGGGGATGAATACCTCCCTTGCTGAAAGTCTTAATTTTGCTCATTAGATTTCCCCGTATAAATAATTGCACCGGTCGGACAATTTGCCGCCAACTCGGCTCCATATTGTTCTGCATCAACGGTTGTCGGAATATAGGACAAATTATTTTCTACCGTTACATCCGCACAAACTTTAGTGCACTTCATACAACCGATACATGCAGCTTTACAGTTCTTTCTTGCCAAAGCGCCCTTTTGCTGATTGTTGCAAGCCACATAAACCCTAACCCCGTTATTACCGACCGGTCTGATTTCATATAATCCGCGCGGACAAATTCCTACACAAGTTCCGCAAGATGTGCATTTTTCTGTATCAACTCTTGGCAACCCTGTTTTCGGATCCATTTCAATTGCGCCAAAAGGACAATTGCGAACACAATCCCCCATACGCAAGCACCCGTTGGGGCAACCTGTTTTGCCGACAAAAACTCTCGAAGCCAAACGACAGCTTTTCAACCCGATATACTCAACTTTATCCGGTGCATTTTCACAATTTCCGCGGCAACGCAGAACTGCAACCGTTTTTTCGTGACTTGACGCTTGATAACCAAGTTTTTGGGCTATTTTTGCCATCACATCTTTTCCTCCGACGGGACAATAGAGATTGCGAAAATCTTCCTCGCTTGCAGCAGCGCATTTATTGGCAAAATCTTGACATCCGGCACTACCGCATGCTCCACAGTTTGCCTGCGGTAAAATCGCTGCAATTTCCTCCGCCAAAACATTCGGTTTGACATAAAACTTCTTTGCCGCAAAATACAACACAACCGCCGCAACAACGGCAATTGCAGCTAAAATCAAAGCATTATAAAGGATTAAGCTTGACATTTTAACTCCATCCGTAAGATTAAATTATCCTCAAGATAACACATTTTAAAAGTAATAAAAGATATTTTTTAAGGTTGTCCAATTCTAACTTCTAGCACATTTTGCAGTTTTTTTCCAAAGCAATAAAGTCCGAAATAATAAAGCGGAAAAACTATCAGTGCTATAATCGCGGCCAAAAGCTCGCTATCTGCAAAATATAAAACCGAAAACAATACAAACAAAACCAAAATCAGTGGCAAAATATAAGCAAAGAAAATTGCTGTTACAGCCTGTTTTTCGGCGATATAAACATTAACTGTCTGCCCAATTTTATAACTTTGGCGATTATCCAATTTTGCTTGCAAAGTTTTCTTCTGCTGACAAAGATTTTTAATAGCGCAACTGTTGCAAGCCTCTGTTTTAACAATCTCAAGCGTTGCAATATCTTGTTTTATATCGACGATTGTTGCTTCGTGAGCTATCTGGCTCATTGCACCCCCAGCTTTTTTGCCGCATCAGAAACCCATGATTGCAGATTCTCATTCTCATCCTTTATAAACAAAACGACCGGTAAATTATTTTGCTTTATAAAGTTGTATGATTTTTTCTCTCCCATTGACATAATTGCTGTTGCCAATGCATCGGCCTTCATACAACTTTTATCAAAAACCGTAACAGAAACTAAATTATTTTCTGCCGGATACCCTGTTTTTGGGTCAATGGTATGAGAATATTTTTTGCCGTCGACATAGAAAAAATTGCGATAATCTCCCGAAGTTGCTGCCGCAAAATTTTTCAATTTTACAACATAAGCATTGACTTCATTATCATTTTGCGGATTAACAATACCGATATTCCAGCCGTTAACGGTGTCAGATTTTTTGCCGCTGGCATAAACTTCTCCGCCCACTTCAATAACAAAATTCTTAAAACCTTGTTCTTTCAATAAAGCGGCAATTCTGTCAACGCCATATCCTTTTGCCAAAGCCGAAAGGTTAATCATTGTTTCGGAATTATTTTTACGCATTTTTTCAAATTGAGCACCAAAAGTCACTTTATCAAAACCTGTTGACTTCAATACCAAAGCTATATTTTCTTGATCAGGTAATTTATCTACACTTCCGCTCGTGCCGAACCCCCACAAATCCACCAGCTTACCGACCGTTGGATCAAAAGCCCCGTTACTTTGCCTATAAGTCTGATATGCGCTTTTCATCAAGAAAGACATTTCCGGAGACAACTCAATCCATTGTCCGGCAACTTCGTGGTTAATGTTTGAAATTTCAGAATTAATATCAAACACTGACATCTGAGAATTTATTTTTGCAAACTCTTCTTTTATCATTTTTTGCAGATGTGTATTATCCTCTGATGACCTGATTTTTATTGTATAATAAGTTCCGAAAGTTTGCCCGGATATAATCTGATATTCTTTTTTATGCCCGACAAAATACCACAAACAAGAGGCAAGGACCAACAAAAATATTAAATATTTTATTATTCTCATTGCATTTACTTCCAAAAATTAGTAATTATTTCATATTCTATGACTACAATCCATATAAACGATTCTTTTATGAAAGGCAATGGAATATGAAAAAAAATGCAACACCAAATAAACCTAAGGCAAAGAAAACATCAAATAAAACAGAAAAACTTTTATCTTAGGCAAGAAAAAAAATAAATGAATGCAAAAGCTGCAATTTCTTGTCAAAAACTAAAACTTTTTTTGCAAAAAGTTATATTGTTTTTCATAAAATTTATGCCAAAGCATACAATTTTTTCAATCTTACCGGCAGTAAACTCGGCGAAATAGGCGTAAAAGCCAACTGGGTAAGCTGGCTCGGTTTTATTATTGGTATTTTTGCCATAAACTTTTTGGCAATGGGGATGTTTGGTTGGGCTTTGTTTGCCATTTTACTCAATCGCGTTTGTGATGCTCTCGATGGCGCAATTGCCCGTGCTACAAAAATTACCAATTTCGGAGTTTTCCTTGATGCTGCATTGGACTATATTTTCTACGGAGGTGTTATATGGGGATTTGCTATGAGCGGAGCCGCTTCGGCTGCCAGCGTATGTTTTCTTATGTTTGGTTTTAGCTCAGCAGCTTGTTCAATGCTGGCATATTCCGTTGTTGCCTATAAAATGAACTCTGATCAAGAGCTTAATATAGATAACTCTCCTTTTTATCTCGGAGGTTTGGCACAAGGCTCTGAGACATTTGTAGTCTTTATCATACTCTGCTTGTTTCCGGGGTGGTTTGTAACTTTGGCAATAATTTTAGGAATACTTTCATTGCTAAAGGCGTTTAGTATAATTGTTGCAGCATACTACAATTTTGTTATAGCTCCGCACAAATAGCCATGTTCAAAAGAGTTGTTACAGTCTTAATATTTTTACTTATTCCAAAAATTGTTTTAGGAACAACAGATGTTTCTAACGAACGCTTTTGGCTTGGTTTTGAGCGCATACCATCAGAAGAGAATGTAGAAGTTATTTTGCACCTAGTTCCAAAAAACGGTTGGTATATTCATTCGCATTTTCCGGGAGAATTTGGGTTGCCTGCACAAGTTATGTGGAATAATGCAAACATTATATCCGAACAATGGAACTCAGGAGAAGATATATCTTATCAGGGGTTAAATCTCAACGTTTATAAAAATAAAGGAACATACACCTCAAAATTAGAAACACAAAATCCCAGGCAAAAGCTTTCGGCAAATATAACTTTTATGTCTTGCCAAGAGGAATGCATACCAGAAAATCAAAAATTAGAATTTTTCATTGAAGAACTGCCCATCAGTAAAAATCTCCCCGAAGCAAATAAAATTTCTCCGTTTGTTCAATGGAATTTGAAAGTTCTGTTCTTTGCTTTTCTAGGTGGCTTAATCTTAAATGTTATGCCTTGTGTTTTTCCTGTTCTCTTTATCAAAATAATCGGCTTGATAAACACCAAAGAACGCCAACGGAGCATAAAAGAAGCATTTTCATATCTTTTTGGGGTTGTTTTATGTTTCTTGATAATAGCATGGGTTTTAGTCTTTCTAAAAAATCAGGGCCATGCACTTGGTTGGGGATTTCAGCTTCAATCGCCGATATTTTTGTCGATTATGATAGGTGTATTTTTTATATTGGGGCTAATGTTTTTGGATATCATCAGCCTAAATTTACCAATCAACAAAATTCCTGCCGGCTCATTTTTTACCGGACTTTTAGCCGTTTTAATAGCCAGTCCTTGCACAGCACCGTTTATGGGCGCCGCCATAGGTTGGGGGCTGACCGCGCAAATTTCTTCCTCACTTTTTTATGGCATATTTTTTGCTCTTGGATTTGGTTATGCATTGCCGTTTTTTCTTGCCGGCATTTTTCCAAATCTTATAATCAAAATCCTACCTCGTCCCGGAAAATGGATGCTGTGGCTGAAACGCCTTTTTGCAATACCAATGTTCGTAACTTGTCTGTGGCTTGTTTGGGTTTTGCAGGAAAACACAAAAATTTATGATGACAACTGGCAAAAATATGACCAAGAAAAAATACAATCACTTATCAATGACAATCAAAAAGTATTTATAGATTTTTCAGCCAAGTGGTGCATAACTTGCCTTGCCAACGAAAAAGCCGTCTTAAACACCAAGAAGTTTTTGCAATATGCCAAAGAAAAAAATATACACCTTTTTAAGGCAGATTTGACAAACTATAATGAAAAAATATTACAATCTGTCAACACTTATAACCGTAGCGGTGTGCCTTTATATGTGTATTATTATGATAAAGACAACTACTTGATTTTGCCGCAAATTTTGACATTTAAGAATATAAAAAAGCACCTCGACTAGTCTAACTTTTCGATAATTATCAACTAAATTTTATGCTTTACATTAGAGCTTTTTGTTTTTACTTTTTTTTATAGAAAGTACACTCGAAACTATGTAGAGGAAAAAATGCTGCAAAATTCAAACATTTCTCAAAAAGCCAAAAGAGGAAGGCAGCCGAATGGAGAACCAAACCAAATTGATATTCATGTAGGCAAACGTTTATGCCTTCGTCGGCAAATCTTAAAAATGTCACAGAATGACTTGGCAAAAAAATTAGGGATAACTTTTCAACAAGTCCAAAAATATGAAAAAGGTATCAACAGAATTTCATCCAGCCGTCTTTGGGATTTTTCACAAGTGCTGAATGTTCCGATTGGATATTTCTTTGCCGAAATTGATAACAATGTTGCTTCCAAAAGCCCCAGGTTTTTGCAAAACGGACAAGGAAATAACACAACAAACATCCAAGAAGTTGATGTTATGCAACAAGAAACAGCCTTACAACTTGTGAAATATTTCTACAAAATTGCCAATGCAGAAGCAAGAGAAAATTTATTAAAATTTTTAATAAATTTAAGTAAAAGATCTTAACTATTTTGCTATAATACCGCCGCCGAGCAACAAATCGCCGTCATAAAAAACAACCGATTGTCCCGGCGCTATTGCCTTTTGCATATTTTCAAATTTTACTGCAAACCGATTCTCTGCAACAGGTTCAATCTCGGCTTTTGTCGGCACTTGTGATGATCGGATGCGCGCCAAAACACTCCTTGGTTCAACAACAGGCGCAATCGAAAGCCAAGACATATTTTCACAATATAATAAATTCTGCATTGTTTCGTCATCAAAACCGAGAACAACTTCATTTTTATCCTTGTTAATTTCCAAAACATACAAAGGCTTTTCGGCGGCAATTCCCATCCCCCTGCGTTGCCCGATTGTATAATTCCAAAAACCGTTATGCTCGCCCAAAATTTTTCCTTCGCGATTCACAAAATATCCTTTTTTAGGCTCGCTCTGCAAAATATCGTTGATATCGCCGGAATAAAAATCCTGACTGTCCGGTTTGTCTGCAACTTCCAATCCTGCAAGTTTAGCAAAATTTCGCACTTCCTCTTTTGTATAATCACCCAAAGGTAATAAAATTCTCGCCAATTGCTCTTGTTTCAACCGATACAAAAAATATGATTGGTCTTTTTTATAATCAACTCCGCGCAAAATTTGGTATCTTTGAGATGTCTCATCAAACTTCAATCTTGCATAATGACCGGTTGCAAACTTATCAAACTCAATTCCTTGCTTTTTTGCTGTATCCGGCAAAGCATTAAATTTTATGGTCGCATTGCACCACACACAAGGATTAGGGGTTCTTCCGCTCAAATATTCCGACTTAAAGTTGCTCAAAACGATATTTTTATACTCTTCGGTGCAGTCAAAAACATAATAAGGAATATCGAGATCTTTACAAATTTTTCTTGCTGTTTCGATATCTTTCTCTTCATGTGGACTAAAGCAAGAATCAGCACCGTGTTTGGGATTAAACTTGGTATTCTTATCCCAAATTGACATAGTTGCGCCGATAACTTCGTGTCCGGCCTTTTTCAGCAAATATGCGGCTGCCGAAGAATCAACACCGCCGCTCATTCCGACCAATATTTTCATTTTTACCTCAGAATTTAGAAAATTAAGCCATTATATAAGCTATATCTACTGGATAATCAAGAAAAATTTAAATTTTTTGACAATTCACAATTTTTGTGGCATATCATGGCAATATGAAAATATTGCTTTTATCATGTTGCGCGCCTTGTTCTTGCGCCGTAATCGAAAAACTCTCCCGCGAAAATGCTGATTTTGCGGTGCTTTTTTACAATCCCAATATACGCCCATATGAAGAATATCTGAAACGTTTAGAAGAAAACAAGCGCCTCTGCGAACAGTTTAATGTAAAATTTATTGACTTGGAGTATGACAATAATCGCTGGTGCGAGCTGACCAAAGGACTTGAAAATGAGCCGGAAAGGGGTGCTCGCTGCTCGGTTTGTTTCAAAATGCGCTTACAAAAAGCTATGGAATATGCTCTTGAAAACGGCTTTGATGTTGTTGCATCAGTGTTGGCGGCCTCACGCTGGAAAGACTTAAACCAAGTCAATCGCGCCGCGCAAGAAGCAAGCCAAATTACCAAAGTTCCATACATCCAGATCGAAGCACGCAAACAAGGAATGCAGGAAAGAAGACATCAATTGATTAAAGATATGAAATTATACGAACAGCAATATTGCGGGTGCAAGCCCAAAATATAATCATTTATTATCATCAGTAACTTCGTGCCAACTTTTAAGGCCGATAAGATTCCAATCAAGCGGAATTTCATCGACTATTTTCATATCGGCAAAATAACTGTCTTTAATATTATCCAAAAGTGTTTCGACAATAACCACTTCTTTCACTTGGGTAAGTTTCTGCCTAATATCGGGATGGATATAATCCAAAATAACCTTTTGTTCATCATTGCGCAAAAATATTGCATGATCCTTGCCGTCATAAATAATCTGCGGCATATAAGGGTCTTTAGGTTTTGCCGATATAAAAATATACAAGCTTCCGTCATCACCTTCAGCAACAACGAATTTTTTTTCGGTAGTATATTCGCTCATCTTGGATCTCTTGCAGAACTCTTAATCGGTGTTACAGGTTTGTTAATAGTAGTTTTCTGCGTAGAAACAAAAGCCTTAGCAGCCCTAATTATAGGATCGCTTTCAGCAGGAGCCTTCTTTCCGCAAGGATAACAAACAACATTTTTCATATCACTAAACTCCTTATAAGTATTATTAAAATTCTATTCTTCTCAATCAAACAAGTCAACACTAGAAATTTTTACCAGTTAATTAAATGCTCCAAAAAAACATTGGCAAATTCGGCACGTCTGTTTTGATAGTCCAAATAATAAGCATGCTCCCAAACATCTAATGTCAGTAATGGTTTTACATTTTTTGTCAGCGGATTATCGGCATTACCTGTTTTTAGAATCTGCAGTCTTCCGTCGGCCTCTGCCAACCACACCCAACCGCTTCCAAACTGAGCAACGGCCGCCGCCGCAAACTCTTCCTTAAATTTATCAACACTACCGAAGCTGTGTTCAATTTTGGTTTTCAATTCTGCTTGCGGCAATCTGCCTCCGTTCGGCCTCATAGACTTCCAAAAGAACTCATGATTCCATACCTGCGCCGCATTGTTAAAGATTGAAGCAAACTCAGGCTTTTGGGCAGTTTCTTTGACAATTTCTTCCAAAGGCATCTGCTCATATTTACTGCCGACAATCAACTTATTCAAATTATCTACATAACCTTTATAGTGTTTTCCATAGTGAAAATCTATCGTTTCCAAAGATATATACGGCGCAAGAGCATCTCTTTCATAAGGCAGTTCGGTCATTTTAAAAACCATTTTTCTTCTCCTTAAAATTATATTTTCAAGCATAATATAGTCATATAATTAAAAAAGTTGTTAATAATTGTTAACATCCTGCAAAAAAAGTTAACAATTATAAAAATCATATGTATTATGTAGGTAATCAAAAAACTTTTTTATGGAGAAAATAATGCGCGTTCTATTGGTTGAAGATGATTATGCAGTCTCACAAAGTATTGAGACCATGCTCAAAAAAGAAGGAATGATTATTGACACCACAGATCTTGGTGAAGATGGTTTGGAAATTGGCAAACTTTATGATTATGATATCATCATTTTGGATTTGATGCTACCGGATATCAACGGCTACGAGGTTTTAAAACGTTTACGTTCTGCCAAAATTGAGACTCCGGTTCTCATTTTATCGGGCTTGAGTGAACCTGATAAAAAAGTAAAGGGGTTGGGTTTTGGTGCCGATGACTATTTAACCAAACCGTTTGACCGCGCAGAATTGCTCGCCAGAATCCAGGCCATTGTCCGTCGCTCTAAAGGCCATTCAAATTCTGTTATCCGCACGGGAGATGTTGAGGTCAATCTTGATACCCAAACCGTCAGCGTTAAAGGTGAGAATCTACACCTGACCGGCAAAGAATACGGTATTATGGAGTTGTTATCCTTGCGCAAAGGCTCCACTTTGAATAAAGACCAGTTCTTAAACCACTTATATGGCGGCATTGATGAACCGGAGCTCAAGATTATTGATGTGTTTATCTGCAAGCTTCGCAAAAAACTCGAAAAAGCCAGCGGTGGAAAGAATTATATTGAAACCGTTTGGGGCAGGGGATATGTTTTGCGAGATCCTGACGAAGTTAAGAAATAAAACAAAAAAACCGGCATTTTACTCGCCGGTTTTTGTTTTACGAATGTGATATCATCCAATATTGCCATGCCCTTGCGCACAACTGTCCCCCAT
Source organism: Alphaproteobacteria bacterium (assembly GCA_017961285.1). Lineage (GTDB taxonomy): Bacteria > Pseudomonadota > Alphaproteobacteria > RF32 > CAG-239 > JAFUYI01. Next base: position 14,385 of record JAGCXO010000030.1, read on the forward strand.
TGGATAAGTATAAAAGCAACAAATCTTTGTCGCCCAGTCTAACCAGCTCAAATTGCGCCAAATCGCATATCGGCTGCAAATTGATTAAACTTTGGACAAGTTCGACATTGCCGGATTTTACAAGTTCCACCTGTGCCGAAACTTTGAGAGGACGTTCTCTCAAATAAGCACGAATCAGTTCGGAATTTTGGGTAATCACCAGTTTGTCGTCGTCGAGAAAAGAATGTTCTCTGGCATAAATCTTAATCAACTCCGAACGACCGAGATTCAGCAGTTCAATTTCTGCTTCCAAACAAAGATTGTGTTTTCTGATGTAGTGCTTAATAAGACCTTCGTCACCACGCTTTACAAGCTCGGTAGCTGCTACAACACTCAAGGGACGAGTGTCAACATATTTCCAGATTAACTCCACAGCAGCTGCATCGGTAGAACTCACAAGCTTAAGCTCTTCTCGAGGAGAAAGCTGAATGCCATTTTCAATTTTTTCTTTAATTTCTTTCATACGTATATAATTTGGTTAATAATATCAATCAACCGGCATAAAATCAAATATTATGCCGGTTGTCAAGTTTTTAATGTAGTGAAAAAGGCTACAAATCAGCAATAACCTCAATAGACACAATTTCATCCGGTGACGATACCATTCCGTTTGGACCGTTGCCACGCTTAATCATATCTACAAACTCCATGCCCGAGGTAACTTCACCCCAAACCGTATATTGTCCGTTCAGCCAAGGAGCCTCGCTAAAGCAAATAAAAAATTGGCTGTCCGCAGAATCCGGATCAAAAGCTCTAGCCATTGAAACCGTGCCACGCTTATGCGGACGACGGTTAAACTCGGCTTTCAACTTTTTACCGCTGCCGCCGGTTCCTGTTCCGTATGGGCAACCGGTTTGTGCCATAAATCCGTCAATAACGCGGTGAAATTTCAAACCGTTATAAAAACCTTGTCGCACAAGCTCTTTAATTCTCTCAACATGCTTCGGGGCATCATCATCAAACATTTCAATAACGACATCACCGTCTTTTAACTTCAACAACAAAGCATTTTCTGGATTGTTCACCTTATATTTAGCCTTGTCTTTTTTAGCTCTTGTTGAACTTTTTTCCAATTTTTTAGTTTCACTTTCAGCCAATTTTTGTGTTTTTGGCGTTTCAAGTTTTACAGTATCTTTATTTTTAAGTAATTCTGTCATTTTTACCTCCATATTTTATATATAAGAAGTTTTTTTCTACTTAGCAACACCCAAGACAAAATCCAATCTTTCCTCATAATTCAAGTTTTTCGGATAATTGTTTTTTATCTCTTTCAAAACATTATCAATGCCGCGATTATTGGCAATTTGAATAGCCAACCCCGGACGGGCATTAAGCTCCAACATCATCGGACCTCTGAACTTGTCCAAAACAATATCCGCACCCAAATAGCCCAGCTTTGTCATTTCATATCCTTTAACTGCAATCTCCAAATGTTCGCGCCAAAAAGGAACTTGTAACTGCATCAAATCAGCATTTGTGTCCGGATGAAAGAAAATAGGCTTATTATGTTGAACCGCCGCAATAGCTTTACCGGTTTTAATATCCAATCCCACACCGACAGCTCCTTGGTGCAAATTTGCTCTTCCGCCCGATTCTCTTGTTGCCAAACGCATCATTGCCATTGCCGGAAAACCTTGATAAACAATCACCCTAACATCAGGAATTCCTTGAAAACTGTAATCACTGAATTGATTTGAAAAATGTACCATTTCTTCCAATAAGGCCACGTCATATTGTCCGCCCAAGCTGTATAGACCGCTCAAAATATTGGAAATATGCTGATAAACTTCATTATAAGACAACATTTTTTCCGAGGCGGTAACAAAAGTTGTTTCGTTATAGCTCTTGATAACCAAAACACCTTTACCGCCCGAACCGTGCGCCGGTTTTATCACAAATTCTTTATAATCTCCGACCATTTGTAAAAAGTTGCTGACCTGATTTTGGGTTGATATAACCCCGATAAGATTGGGCGTATTTATCCCGATTTTTCTGGCCAAATTTTTGGTAATGACTTTATCATCCACCAAAGGATATAAGCGACGTTTATTATTGGCGGCAATAATGTCATAATTTCTGGCATTCATCCCCAAAACCCCCGCAGCATGCAGGCTTGAAGGAGAAGCAAAATTCTTAAACCAATCAAACATTACTTTTTAGCCTTTGCCAAAGGAGAAAAACGCTTCAATTCCGTCAGGCGATATCCGGTATATGTTCCCAAAAGCATTATTATAAACAAAATCACCAAATTAAGTTCATTAAATGCAAACATAATATGACGAATGGTTTCATTAACAATCACAAAATATGTAATTATTGCCACCAAAAGGCTGAATATAACTTGCTTTGCCGCCGCCTTAAAACTTTCTTCCTCCCAAATAATTGAGGCACGCTCAATAATCCACGCCGTAATAATAATCGGGAAGAACAATGCCGAAGAAGCAATGGAAAGATGCCAGTTATAACCGATAACGGCGAATATTTGCATAATCAAAATAACAAAGACTACCACTGCCGAAATTCTCGGAACCAGTAACAAGTTAAGTTTTGAAAGGGCAGCTCTTATTGCCACGCCAATTCCCGTCAACAAAACAAAACAAGCCAATCCGGCAAAAAATCCGGTCTCAACCAAAGACATAGAAATCAACATCGGCGTAAAGGTTCCCATTGTAGAAATGCCGATAACATTACGCATGATAACAACCACCAAAATAGCTAACGGGAATATCATCAGCCATTTCAAAGCGTTTTGCTGATTGAGCGGCAAACTGTAAATTGAATATTTAAAGCTGGTGTCCTGATTTGAATATTTTGCTCTGTGAGCCGCCATCTTAAAAGATGAACTTAGCGAACGCATAACCGAATATTTAATATTTGAATTTATACCGCCGGCAACATCAACCAAAAAGTTGCTTCCCCTCTGAAAAATAATAAAATTGCCAGGTAAGCCTTTCTTTCCGGAGACGATGTCATAAGTTTTCCAGACTTTATCAACATAAGCCTCAATCATAACATCTGGCGTAAAGGTTTTTCTTCCTTCCTGCAATTTTACTCCTCTGACCATACGGGCGGAAATATCTTTAAGAGCAAGTAAATCAATAATTGTTTGCGCTGTTTCTTTACTGGTCGGTCTCTCCGGCATAAAGGCCATAACGGTTTGGTCCTGAGGATTTTGATTGAGCAACCTGATAATTTGTTGCACAGGGTCTCCCTCTTGTTGCTTTGCCGATTCTAATATCTCCATTGCAACATCTCTAGCCTGTTCATCAAGAACCGGCTTAACGACTTTTTTCGGTTTATCTGCGGTTGTTTTTCCGCTTCCGTCAACATTATCATAGAGCAAAACCCTGTAATAAACGTCTTGATTTGATTTTTTGGGAGATGAGGTCAGCAAAACCTCTTTTTCATTCATCTCGACTTTATATTTTGGAGCAACAACATCTTCATCCAAGAGCTTAAAATCCTTAGAAGGAGAAGGGCGAGCAACAGAAACTTTTATAGGATCTCCCGTCGGCTCAAAACTGACATGAGCCTCAATAGTCCAAACCGGAGTTTTTTGTTTTGGTGTCCAGCTAAAACCCCAGTATTTTGTTTTTTGATAAATTTGAACAGCGGAAAAGAGAAGTGAAAGCACCAATCCAGCCACCAACATAACACGCACAGATTTAAGTTTATTTAGCATTTTAGCATCCATATTATTTCAGTGTATTTGCAAGCGAAGTATCGACAACAGCCAAACCTGTCAATATATTACGCCCGATAAGCGCCTGATAATTAAATTTATCTCGGTTAGCAAGAGAAAAATTAGGTTTCAAAATTTTCCCTCCGAACTTAACATCCATTGGAACGATAATACGGTCTTCGGAGTTTTCAATTCTTTTAACTTTCTTTTGTTTGATAATTTTTTTCTCAAAATGGTGTTTTTCACCAGAAGATCTGTTAACAATATCAAAAGCTACCCAGCTTTCACCGTCTCTTTCAAAAAAGTTCTGATCTTCCACATCAATCGAAGAAGTCTCGGCACCGGTGTCGATTCTTGCGCTAAAAGGTGTCTTCATCGGTAAAAAATAAATTGGCTCAACTTCCCCAATAGTCCCAAGAGGGTGCTTTTTTTGCTGTTGAACAACAACCGGAGATTTCACGGAAATAGCTGGAACAATAACCGGCTTTTCTTCTTTGGCACAGGAGCTCAAAAGTAATATTCCTGCCAAAATATAATAAATATTATTCTTAAACATTTTCTTCTTTATCTCAAAAATTAAACACACCATATTTATTGCTCAACCGCAAAAAAAGTAAAGCGGAAAAAAAAAGTTAAGCAATATTTTAAATGACAAATTTGTCTATTTGTGTTATAAAGGTAAAATAAGAGGCAAAAATGACACTAAAAAATACAGTAAATAACATCACAAGAAAAATGTTGCCGTTTATAACAACGACAGTTATGACGACAAACGGCGGCAATGTGCAGGCAACTCCGCCAAATCTCAAAGAACGAAATTATTCAAAAGGCAACACAACGCTGACCATGCACCCGCAAGAGGAATTTTTGGAAGATATAAACCCCGGCTATGAACGCAAGGTAAAATGCAACGTTTATAAGCTTGTTGAGAAAA
>JAGCXO010000003.1 GCA_017961285.1 Alphaproteobacteria bacterium
AGATTGGGGTTGATACTTTCTCTGATGACTGCCACACCGTCAACACCAATAACTGATTCAACGCGTAAATCCTCTATTTGGGCAAACAAGGGAGAGTTGCTGTCAAAAACGCACTGGGTAATACCGTAATGATCTCGCAAATCGACAAAGCAAAGGTTGCCAAGGTTGCGTTTGCGATGTATCCATCCGGCGAGCTTTACTCGCTTTCCGGCATCTGCGGATCTTAGGTCGCCGCAGGTAAAATTACGGTATTCGTTCATTTTTTATCCTCAAAGTTATTTTTTTAACTGGCGTATTATTATGCTAAATTGTATAAAAATCAACAAAATTTAAAACAATATTAAATATGTTTTGCTATTTTTCTTAAAAATAGGGGATTAGCTATGCAACTTATATATAATACATTGGCTTTGAATGAGTTCTGCAAGGTTTGGGCAGAAAAGGATTTTGTCGCGGTGGATTTGGAGTTTGTCCGCGAAAAGACTTATTATCCCATCCCATGTCTTATTCAGGTTGCCTCTGATGATGAAGCGATAATTATTGATCCGATGGCGCCTGATTTGGATATGAAAGAATTTTTCAAGCTGCTGCAAAATAAAAAAGTGGTGAAAGTTTTTCATTCTTGCCGACAAGATGTGGAAATTTTGTTTCGGCTTTCGGGAAAAGTGCCGCAACCGATTTTTGATACACAAGTGGCGGCAATGGTTTGCGGTTATGGCGAAAGTGTGGGGTATGAGCGTTTGGTGAAAGAAGTTTTGGGAGTTGAACTTGATAAGTCGGAGTGTTTGTCGAACTGGCAGTTGCGTCCGCTCAACCCAAAACAGTTGGAATATGCTTGCGGTGATGTTACTTATTTGGTGAAACTTTATCAGTCTTTGTCGCAGTTGCTCAAAAAAAACGGGCGAGAGAGCTGGATAAAAGAAGAAATGGAATATTATGCCGATCCGCAGACTTATCAAGTTAATCCTGATGAAATATGGCAAAAAATCAAATTTAAGTCACATAATGCAAAGGCATTATCAAATCTTAGAGATTTGGCGGCTTGGCGCGAGAGAAGAGCGCAAGAAAAAAATGTGCCGAGACCAAGCGTTGTAAAAGATGATCTTTTGGCAATGATTGCCGCTGGTGCCCCAAAAAATAAAGATGAGTTGATGCAAATCAGAGGAATGCGCAGAGATTTTGCTTTTGGAAAACTCGGGGACGAAGTTATGATGGTGTTGGCAAAAGTGAAAGTTGATAAAAAAATCGCCAAGGCGAATGAAAAAGAAGAGATAAAAGCTTGTCATGCTTTGGTGGAGATATTGAGATTGTTACTCAAAATTGTCAGCCAAGAGGAAAAAGTTGTGGCAAGGTTGGTGGCATCTGATACGGATATTTTGCGCTTGGCGGCTTTTGATGATGCGAATAATCCCGTTTTGCAAGGATGGCGGTATGAGATTTTTGGTCAAAAGGCAATGGCTTTGCGTGCGGGAAAAACTGCAATTGTTTTTGATCCGAAAAAAAAGAAAATCAATTTTGTGGAACAAGCTTAACGATATGAAGCGCGGCGAATTCTGTCGTTGATGGCGAGACCGAGACCGGTTTCCGGAATTGGTGCCATGGCAATTCCTTTTTCACCGGCTTGTTGGTCGGCAATACGCATAAAAGCAAATAAATTAGCGGCGGCTTCTTGCAAATTTGCGCTTGGGCTGAGGTTTAGGTTTGCGTTTTTACTTTTTCCAAATCCGATATAAAAAACACCATTTTCAGGCTCGGTAACATTGATACAAAATCTGTGTTTCGGGGCATAGTGTTTGAGCATTTGTCCGGGAGAACTCGGTCGATCGGGCTCACCGTGGGATATTAGGACTTTTCCTTGTAAAAATGCTTCTATGTCTTCCAGAGCAATACCTCCGGCACGCAACAAGACAGGTTGTTTGCCGGTAATATCTAAAATGGTGGACTCAACACCGACAGAACATTGTCCGCCGTCTAAAATCATATCAACTCTTGCCCCCAAACTTTCGGCAACATGTTGGGCGGTGGTGGGGCTGATGGTTTGTGAGCGGTTGGCCGAAGGGGCAACAATCGGAACACCGCTCAAGCGTATCAGTTCGAGAGCAATCGGGTGATTGGGCATGCGAACGGAAGCGGTCGGTAATCCGGCGCAAGCCAAGTCCATAGCGGCTGATTTGTTGTTTCGCCTTAAGACCATAGTGAATGGTCCGGGCCAAAAATGTTTGGCCAAAGCAATGGCGCGACTGTCAGTTTCTACAAAATCTTCCAAAGTATCAAGTTCGGCAATGTGGGAAATTAGAGGATTGAAAGTAGGGCGGTCTTTAGCCTTGAAAATGGCGGCAACAGCAAGAGGAATTGTGGCATTGGCACCGAGACCATAAACCGTTTCGGTCGGAAAAGCTACCAAACCACCGTTTTTGATTATTTCTGCCGCTTGCTGCAGGTTTGTTTTGTCAGGATTAAAAATATTACTCATTTTCTGCCACATTGATTGTTGATATATTTTCTTTTTGTTTTTTCGTGGGGATTTTCGTTTTCTATATTGATTGTTGCGATAAATTGCCCGATTTTGTTGAGAAATATTAAGTTGCTTGTGCTTGCTGGTTGCTGTAAAACTTGGCGACTTGGATTGTCAAAGTCAAAAGTTATATAATTTTCAAAATTGAGCATTGCCGCACAATGAGAAGGGAGGATAATTTTTTCATACATTTTTACATCATCATTGGTATTGATTGCTCTTTCCAATTTGTGTTTGAGGCGGTGAGTGCTTTTTTCAACCACGGCAAGAGAGCGGGGATGATTGACATCGTGATATGATTTTATGTCATTTGGACAATAAATCGGATTTTTGTGGTCGATATCAAAGCCAGGGCCGGTAATGTTTTGGCCTTTATAGTTAAAAGAAAAACTTTCGGCATTGCCTTTGGTTTGCATATTTTCGATAAGTTTTTCAACATAGGCGGGATGAACGGCGTTGGAACATAAAAGTTCATAGAAATTGTCGGCGTTATGCTTGATGAATACTTTGATAAAGCCTTTTTTCTCGTGGTATTGGGCAAATTCTTCGCAACAATATTCTCTGATAAAATCTCTAAAGTCGGATATTTTCATGGTGCGGATGAGTTTTGGAGGAATTTGCTGGTCTATAAGGTTTACCAACAAAGGATATTCTATGGATTTGTAGCTAGGATATTCTTTCATTTCACGTCCATAGACGGAACTTTGCAGTGCTTGGTCATAAAGTTTTATGTTATAAAAATTGTCGTTCTGTTTGTTTTTGCGTTTGGTGGCGAGATAGCCGACGGACATATATTCGTTGACCACATTTGAAATGTTGCCGCTACAATCATCTCTGATGAGAAGTTTGTGCTCGGGCGATATGGGGTTGGATGGGTTGGTCATGAGGTAGCAACCATTATTAAAAGCGTAGCTGCGCAGCATATCTGTGAGATGATTTTTGGTTTCGGCAGAGGCGTTGGACGACAATATTTTGAGAGACCTATCGATTATGAAATCGATATTGTCCCTTATTTGTTTTGATTCCAACAATTCTCGCCTTAGCTTTCCGGCCATTTTTTACCTCATTTTGATAATTTTGTCCAAACGTAGCACATTTATTTTAAAATGTCTAAACTTTTATTTAATTTTTTTTGTGTATTTTAGCAAGAAAAATTATAGGAGGTTAAAATGGTTGAATTTGTTTTTGATAGTAAGCCACGTGCGTCAAGCGCTGTCAGGGTGATTGTTTGCGCTTCAAACGTCATCAAGTGCGAAAAATTTTGTTCCGATAAAGAATTAAAAACTCTAAAAGACTCTGTTAAAACAGAAAATTTTAAAGCTGAGTTTGGAGCTTTTGCAGGTGTGTTTGATGGTAAGAATAAGATTATTCTTGCAGGAACAGGGGAAAAACCGAGTTTGCTTGATGTGCAGATTTTGGGCGGAAAAATTTATCAGAAAATTAAAAATTTTCAAAATGCCGAAGTTTTGGTTGCAAGTAATGCGAAAAGCAAGATTTCTGCCTCGGATATTGCTTGTAATTTGGCTTTTGGAATAGAGTTGGGCGGATATAGATTTGATAAATATTTTACCACTAAAAAAGAATCGGATTTTCCAAAATTGGAAAAGGTGCATTTTTGTGCAGAAGGAGAAAAGTTGTCTGCTGTCCAATATAATAATTTGCACTCGGTCGCTAATGCGGTGCGTTATGCTCGCGATTTGTGTAATGAGCCGGCAAATTATCTCACTCCGCAAGTGTTTGCTGATGATATTAAACGCTTGGAATATTTAGGTTTGAAGGTAAAAATTTTGGAAGAAAAGCAAATTAGGGCAGAAGGTATGAATATGTTGCTTGCGGTTGCAAAGGGTTCGCACAATTCACCAAGAGTTGCCGTTTTGCGCTGGGAAGGTGCGAAAAAATCTGAGGCAAATGAATTTGGTCTTGTGGGTAAAGGTGTTACTTTTGATTCAGGCGGTATATCTCTTAAGCCATCAACACGTATGTGCGAGATGAAAGGTGATATGACCGGTTCGGCTGTTGTTGTTGCAACAATGAAAGCGGCGGCACTTTGTAAGGTTAAGCAAAATATTACTGCGGTTGTCGGATTGGTCGAAAATATGCCTTCGGGACATGCAAGCCGGCCCGGTGATGTTGTTACTTCTATGTCGGGGCAGACGGTGGAGATTATTGATACGGATGCCGAAGGACGTTTGGTTTTGGGTGATTGTTTGTGGTATTTGCAGAAAAATTTTGCGGTTAAAAATATTATTGATGTTGCCACATTGACCGGTTCGACAATGAGAACTTTCGGTTTTGAATATGCGGGATTGTTCAGCAATAATGACAAGCTGGCTGAAAAACTTTATGCCAAAGGTCTTGAAAGCGGTGAAAAGTTGTGGCGTTTGCCGGTAACAAAGGAATATGACAAGATGATAGATTCTGATATTGCCGATATGAAAAATTTAGGCCCGATGAATGGCGGAGGAATTACTGCCGCTTGTTTTCTGCAACGTTTTGTAAAAAAGGAAAATGCATGGGCGCATTTGGATATTGCCGGTGTTGATCTTGATGATAAAGGGCATCCCTTGACACCAAAGGGGGCGACCGCTTTCGGAGTGCGTGTTTTGAGCAAGATGGTTGGTTGTTATTGATGACTTGATGAAATGAGGAAACCCTGCAACTTGAAAAAGTTGCAGGGTTTCTGATGTGAAAAAAGTATAAAGAAAGAAAGAAAGTATGAAAAAGCGCAATGCGCCTCTAATTTTCTAAAAACCCCTGTGAACACGTTGGTTAACAGGGGAAAAAATAAAAACAATGAATTTATTTGCCTTGTCTCAAAAAAACTGCGTGGATGTCAGGAAAACTAATGGCATAGAGAACAAGGCTTTTTTTTTATCCCGGAGAGGTCAACCATAGAAACAATCTTATGGCGGTTCTCATATTAAGAACACTTGATGCCTCATATTAAGAACATTTAATTACCATAATAATTGTTTTGATGGTTTTGTTTCTACCATGTTAAATTTGTTTGTCAACAGTTTTTGTAAAAAAAAAAGCCCCAAAGTTTTGGGGCTTGAAAATTTTTGTTAGTAAGAAATTTCTAAAATTTCAAAAGATTTATCTCCGCCGGGGGCTTTGTATTCGGCAGTATCTCCGACTTCTTTGCCAATTAAGGCTTTTGCCAAAGGAGAAGATATAGAAATTTTGTTTTTATTGATATCAGCCTCATAATCGCCGACAATTTGATATGAACTTTCTTTTTCAGTGTCTTCATCAACTACCAAAACTTTGGCACCAAAGCGAACGATGTCGTTGCTGTTGGCAGAAGTGTCAATAACTTGGGCACGGCTGACAACAACTTCCAACTCTTGAATGCGGCCTTCAATGAAGCTTTGTTTTTCTTTGGCGGCAGAATATTCGGCATTTTCAGACAAGTCGCCTTGGGCTCTGGCCTCGGAGATGGCGGCAATAATATTCGGGCGCTCAACTGTTTTTAAGTTTTTCAATTCTTGTTCAAGAGCAAGAAAGCCCTCTTTTGTTAAAGGGTATTTATCCATTGTTACCTCACAGAAAAAATTTGACTGGAAAAGACAATCTTTCCACAGCCAATAAATTAACTTATGGGCTTTGTATATCACAAACAAAAGTTTTTGCAAGAAAAATATTTGTTATTCAGATATTTTTTTTGCTTTTATTTTTGGCGGTATGTGATAAATTTGTGCTGTTAATGAAACTTTTTGGGAGACTATGTATATGAATAAACTATATTTGACAGCCGCTGTTTGCTCGGCTTTGTTGTTTGGAATGAATGCTTCTGCTCACGACAGCACAGGTTGTGGTTTGGGTTCTATGGCTTGGAGGGGACAATCCGGTATTGCTCCGCAAATTTTGGCGGTTACAACCAACGGAATTTTCGGTAACCAAACTTTTGGTATTACATTCGGAACATCAGGCTGTGATCCTAACGGACGTGTCAGCGGCGGAACACAGAGAATGGTGTTCAGTTTTATTGAAAATAATATGGAGCAATATGCTCTTGATGCTTCTCGCGGTGAGGGTGAAACTTTGGATACATTAGCAGGTATGCTCAACGTTGACAGAGATGAGTTTGCTAAAAAATCACAGCAAAATTTTGCGGCAATTTTCCCAAATGATAATGTTGACGCAATTTATGTAACACAACAAATCTTTGCAATGTTGCAAGCTTAATTTTGTTTCTGAGAAAGGCTCTTGTGGAAACAAGAGCCTTTTTTTGTTATGTCGCGGATATCTTGGTTTATATTTTTTATAGTTTTTCCGCTCACGGTATTCGGTGCCGCGGATGATGTGGCCTATTCGACGGAATGGTTGGCTTTGGGGCATTATCGTCCGAAAATGTTCGGAGGATATAAATCGAGCATTGACAGTGATAATTTTTTTGTAGCGAAAGATGGAAAAACAAACCCAAAAGCGGAGTTGAGAGCGACAATAGAGTTGTTTGCAAAAGGAGAGGATAAAGATAAAATATGTCTTTTCCAAGCGAGATATTTGTTTTTGAAAAACAAGAAATTAATAAACGATATTAATGTAAAATGTGAAGAATACAACCAGTTTAAGAGTGATTTGAATCCGTCGGGAGTTACACTGCTTTTTACTGATGCGTATATGAATAATCCTTCCTCGCTTTTCGGACATACATTGTTGCGTATTGATACGGCAAGGAAGGGAACGCAACTTTTGGCGCACGGAGCGAATTATGGTGCGTTTACCAATGGCGCGGAAAATAGTGTGCTGTTTGCTGTTTATGGTTTGACGGGCGGATATTTCGGTGGTTGGACTGTAAAACCTTATTATGATGTTATCAATAAATATAATAATATTGAAAACAGGGATATATGGGAACTTAATTTGGATTTGTCTCCGCAAGAAATTGATATGTTTGTGGCGCATTTGTGGGAGCTGGGACATACACAGACGAGATATTATTTCTTTTCTAAAAATTGTTCGTATATGATTATGGAAATGCTTGATGCAGTGCGGCCAGGTCTTGGACTGTCAGATAAATTTCCGGCGCAGACTATTCCGGTAGATACAATTAAGGCGGTTTATCGCAGTGAGAATTTGGTAAAAGATATAAATTATCGTCCATCAAGGCAGGCTAAAATTGTGCATAGAGAAAAACAGATGAATAGAATGCAGAAAAAGGCCTTTGTTCAAGCGATAAAGCACGAAGATTACGGTATGGAAAATGTTCCAGATGGTGAAAAAGCCGATGTTTTGGAGACGGCTTATCAGTATGTGCAATACCAATTTGTAAAAAGAGATTTTGATATAAAAGAGTATCGTAAACGCAGTTTTATGGGTTTGATGGCACGCAATAAACTACAGGATCAAAAAGCAAAAATGTCAGAAAACCCTGAAGGTCGTTCGCCTTTGCTTTCTCATGAGGCAATGAGAGTTACTTTGGGGGTGGGAAAAAACGGAAGAGAAAATTTTCAGGAAATATCGTATCGTCCGGCGTATCATTCGCTTACGGATAATGATTACGGCTTGCTGACCGGTGCGGAGATAAATTTTTTGAACTCTAAGTGGCGACATTATGACAGAAGTAACAAAATTGTTTTGCAGGAGTTCAATATTTTAGGTATAAAATCACTGTCACCGATTAACCAGATGTTTGCACCGACTTCGTTTGGAATAAACTGGGATATTTGGCGGGTGTATAATCCGCAAAAACAAAAGGAAGGATATGCAAGCAGGTTGAGCGTTGAAGGTGGCGGCACGGCGGAGATTTTGCCGCATTTTTTGGGATATCTCAATGCCGGAACGGAGTTGGCTTATGGCGGTTTTTTGGAGCATAATCAATATGGGGCTTTGTATTTGGGCGGAGGTGCATTTTTGCATTTTGAGAAGTTTAAGCTTTTGGCAGAGGCACGCAGAATGCTGGCATCTACCTGGCAAGGAAATAAAACCATATATAAAGCAGAGGTTAATGTTCCTTTGAGCACAAATTGGAGTGTTGCGGCAGAATATCGCAATGAGCATTATGAAAAAGGCTATACTGAAGAAGAATTTTTAACTTCAATAAGGCACTATTTTTAGGCTGATTTGTATGAAAAACATTTTCCTTTGAAGTGAGTGAAATTTTTTTTGTTGCATTAATGCCCTTTTTGTGATAAATTTTGTCTATTCAAAAATTAGAACTTAATTATTAACCCCAAAAAAATAAAAAAAATGAAAAAAGTGTTTTCAGCCATTTTAATGGCGTTCAGTTTATTGGTGCTTGCGGCGTATGTTCCGATTGTCGCAAACCCATCATTATTGCTATCAATGCCAAAATTTGTTTGGTATTTAATAGATATTATCGGAACTGTTACTGTGATGGCAATGATTGTCTTTTTTATAAGGGCAATCATGGTAGCCATCAAATGGATTATGTCGCGGCTGAAAAACAAAGCAGCCAAGAAATAACAGAAAGCGCATTTCTCTATTTGCAAGGGGAGAAATGCGTTTTTTGTTGCTTTTAAATGTTGATGAGTGTATTGGTATAAGCAATAAATTTTGTTATTGGAGGAAAAAATGTTAAGAGACGAAGTGCAAAATGCTATTAAAGAGGCTATGAAAAACCATGAGGCAGAAAAATTGAGCACTGCCAGAATGATTTTGGCCGGTATTAAAGAAAAAGATGTTGATGCCAGAGGAAAAGGCAAGGAATGTGCGGCTGAAGCTGATTTGATGTCGATGATGCAGACAATGATTAAACAACGTCAGGAATCGGCAAAAATGTATCGTGATGGCAACAGACCGGAATTGGCTGAAGAAGAAGAGTTAGAAATTAAGATTATTGAAGGCTTTTTGCCGAAGCAAATGTCTGATGCAGAAGTTGATGCTGCAATTGCGGCAGTTATAACCGAATTAGGCGCAAGTTCAATGAAAGATATGGGTGCAGTTATGGCAAAAATGCGTGAGAAATATGCCGGACAGATGGATTTCGGTTCGGCAAGCGGCAAAATTAAGGCGGCTTTGAATAAATAAGGAAAGTTATGGAAAACACCGATTTTTACAGATTTTTGGACGAGATAAGAGCCAAAGTTTCTTTGAGTGATGTTATCGGCGCAAAAGTAAAATTGGTGCGTAAGGGACGCGAATATACCGGTTTGTGTCCTTTTCATAACGAAAAAACTCCTTCTTTTACGGTTAATGAGGCAAAAGGTTTTTATCACTGCTTCGGTTGCGGTGCACACGGTGATGTGATTAAGTTTGAGATGGAGGCAAATGGTTTGCCGTTTATGGATGCGGTTACAAAATTGGCGCACAAAGCAGGTTTGCAAGTGCCAAAGTTTAGCCATGAGGATGCGGAAGAAAGTAAACACCGCAGTTCTTGGTATGAGATTATGGAGCTTGCGGTAGGATTTTTTGAAAAAAATCTTCGCTTGCCGGTGGGAGCAGAGGCCCTGGCATATTTGACTGGCAGGGGTTTTGAGGAAGATATAATTAAAAAGTTTCGCTTGGGGTATGCACCGGATAATAACGGGTTGACAGCTTATTTGGCTTCAAAAAATGTTTCGGAAAGTGATATGATAGAGCTTGGACTGGCGGTTTTGTCGGAGAAAAACTCTAAGACTTATGACTTTTTCAGGAACAGGGTGATTATTCCGATTATGGATAAACGCTCAAGAATTATCGGTTTTGGCGGAAGAGTTATGGGAAATGAACAGCCGAAATATTTGAATTCGCCGGAAACACCGATTTTTAATAAGCGCAAAGTGCTTTATAACTTGAATTTTGCCCGCGATAAGGCTTATGAAAACAAAAAGATTATTATCTGCGAAGGTTATATGGATGTTATTGCGCAGGCAAAATACGGTTTTGAATATGCGGTGGCACCTTTGGGAACAGCTTTGACTGAAGATCAAATTCAAGAGGCTTGGAAGATTTGTCCCGAACCGACACTTTGTTTTGACGGAGACGGGGCAGGGGTTAGAGCTGCTGTGAGGTCGGTTGATAGGGTTTTGCCGATTTTGAAAGCGGGGTATTCGCTTAAATATGTCTTTTTGCCCGATAAAATGGATCCCGATGAGTTTTTGAAGGCAAAGGGCGCGGAAGAATATGCCAAAATGATTGATAATACAATGCCTTTGGCAGATCTTTTATGGCGTAAAAATATGCAGCTGCAGCCGACGGATACACCGGAGCAAAAAGCAAAGTTTGAAAAAAATATCTATGATGAAGTTGCAAAAATTACCGATGAGAAGGTTCGCGGTTATTATTTGCAAGATATGCGTAATCGAATTTATAATGAGTTGCGTGGTGGAGCAAGACCGATTGTGCAAGCCGAAAAGAAAAAAGAAACCCTGAATAAGACTAATATCCTCAAAATTGGTTTAAAAAGGGATTTGGATGAGAAAGTGGCGCGTTTTGTGATGGCGGCATTTGTTTGTTATCCTTCTCTTGTCGGAGAATTTGAAGAAAAAGTCGGTATGTTTGCCATTAGAGATACGGGGCTTAATGTTTTTTGGGAAAAGTTGTGTGAGATTGTTCATGAATTTGAGCATATCAGTTCTGAGGATTTGTGGAAAGAACTCGAAAAACAGAATTTGGATAAGGTTGCGGTTTCGCTGTGGGAGTTGAAAATGCTGAAACAGCAGAATTTGGGGCTTTTGAAGTTGAGGGAAGAGTTGAAGAATAAGATTCTTGAAATGCAACTCGGACAGATAGAAAAAGAGATAAAAGAGTGTATTTTTAAAATGGAAAATTCCGAGTCGTTCACTGATGAGCTTTATGAAGAGTTGGAAAATTTGAAAAAAGACAGGCAAAATTTGTTGGCAGAAAAAAATTTATAAATCCGGTTTGGCCTTAGAAATACCTATATTGTTTAATATATGAAATTGAAAAATAGATATTTTTGATAAACCATTTGTTGACAAATGACTAAAAAATGGTTAAAAATTAGCCGCTAGCAAATTTTTTGCCCCTATATTATGATGGGGTGAAGTAAAATCGATTTTGGGAAAAGTGATGTCTGACGCAGAAAATCAAGATTTTTACGACTCGGGTGCCGCGGATGCGCCTTTGATTGACAGCCTGGGCAGTGCTGTTAAGAATGTTGTGAAAAAAGGAAAAGATCACGGTTATATTACGGTTGAGGAACTTAACCGTGCTTTGGCTTCGGATAAAGAGTCTTCTGAGCAAATTGAAGATATAATGACTGAAATTTCCGATATGGGAATCAGTATTATATCTGAGTCGGACTCGGATGTGAGCGAGGCCGATGATGATGATGATACAAGTGAAGAATATGAAGAATCCGGCAATTTTGATGAAAAAGATATCGGAAGATATGATGATCCGGTAAGGATGTATTTGCGCGAGATGGGCAGTGTTGAGCTGTTGTCGAGGGAAGGCGAAATTGCTATTGCAAAGAGAATTGAAGCCGGTAAAACAGTTATGATTGACGGTTTGTGCGAAAGCCCGATGACAATTAAGGCGATTGCTTCTTGGCGTGATGATTTGTTGAACGGGGCTATGCAACTCAGAGATGTTGTTGATCTTGAGATGATGTATGGCGATGATCCGGAAGCTATTGTTTTTGATGATGATGAAAGTTCTTCTTCTGTTGAGGATTTGGAAAACGTTACAAAAGAAATTGCCGATAAAGAAGACAGTATCGATGATTTGGACGATGACTTGGAAGAAGATATTGATTTGCAAGGCACCGTTGATGATGATGCTGATGATTCCGATGAGGAATTGGATCAAGGGGAAAGCGAAAGCGACGAAGGAGATTCGGATATTGATTCTGATGAAGATGATGACGGGATGGGAGGACATTCTTCTGCATCTATCGCCGCTATGGAAGAAGCTCTTTGGGAGCCGGTCCTTGAGATATTGAACAAAATCTCCAGTTATTATGATGATTTGAAAAAGATTCAAAACCAAAGAGTGGCCGCAATTATCTCGGGCAAAGAATTTAAACCTTCTTTGGAGAAAAAATATATTCAGGTTAAAAAAGAACTTGTAGAGTTGATGAGTTCTATTCATATGAACGCAAGCCGTATTGAGCAGTTGGTTGAACAATTGAACGAGCTTAATAAGCGTTTGATGGGTTTGGAAGGAAAGCTGTTGCGCTATGCACTGTCTTGCAAAATTAAGCGTGAAGATTTTTTGCAAGAATATCAACAGTCGGAATTGGCACCAAATTGGTTGGAACTTGTTTCTAAGAAGAAAGATAAGCATTGGCAAGAGTTTGTGAACAAGTATGGTGCTGAAATTCTTGAGCTTCGTGAAAGCGTGGCGCAGATGGCGCAAGAGTGCGGTTTACCGATTAGTGAATATAGACGTATGGTTGATACAATCAAAAAAGGTGAGCGCGAAGCTGAAAGAGCTAAAAAGGAGATGATTGAAGCGAATTTGCGTTTGGTTATATCTATCGCTAAAAAATACACCAATCGCGGTTTGCAGTTTTTGGATTTGATACAAGAAGGTAACATCGGGCTTATGAAAGCGGTTGATAAGTTTGAATATCGCAGAGGTTATAAGTTTTCGACTTATGCTACTTGGTGGATACGTCAGGCAATTACGAGGTCTATCGCTGATCAGGCGCGCACAATTCGTATTCCGGTGCATATGATAGAGACAATCAATAAGTTGGTGCGCACTTCACGTCAAATGCTGGCAGAAATGGGAAGAGAGCCTGTTCCTGAGGAGTTGGCTGCACGCCTTTCTATGCCGCTTGATAAAGTGCGTAAGGTTATGAAAATTGCTAAGGAGCCGGTTAGTTTGGAGGCTCCGGTCGGAGATGAAGAAGATTCTTCTTTGGGCGATTTTATTCCGGATGAGAGTGCTTTGCAGCCTTTGGATTCAGCAATTCATTCCAATCTCAAAGAAACGTGTACTCGCATTTTGTCGTCTTTGACACCGAGAGAAGAGCGTGTTTTGAGGATGAGGTTCGGTATCGGAATGAACTCTGACCACACGTTGGAAGAAGTCGGACAACAGTTTAATGTTACGCGTGAGCGTATTCGTCAGATTGAAGCGAAGGCTTTGCGCAAGTTGAAGCACCCGAGCAGGTCAAGAAAATTGCGTTCATTTTTGGATCAATAATAAAAAAAGCTCCGATTATTTCGGAGCTTTTTTATTGGTTATTTTTTCTTCTACAATGTAAAGCGGCCGTTGTTTTACTTCGACGAATATTTTAGCGATATATTCACCGATTATGCCGAGCGAAACCATTTGCACGCCGCTGAATATTGTGATCAGTGTGACAGTTGATGCCCATCCGGAAATGACTCCGTGGGTGTTGTAGTTCATGAGAATTTTTAATACAAAACAAGCGCCGAGAAAAGAGATTAGAAATCCCATCAGGGTGACAAGCCGTAGGGGAACTATTGAAAAACTGGAGATACCGTTCCAAGCAAAAGCGAGCATTTTCTTCAAAGGATATTTGGTTTCACCGGCCATACGCGGGGTGCGGTCATAATATACCATATCTGATTTGAATCCTACTAAGGGAACTACGGCACGCAAAAAGAGGTTGCGTTCAGGAAATTGTTTTAATTGTTCGACGGTGCGTTTGGTCATCATGCGAAAATCGGCGTGATTATAGATGACTTTTACACCCAACCATGACATTAGTTTGTAGAAAGCTTGGGCGGTAAAGCGTTTGAAAAAGGTATCGGAATCTCGTTTTTTGCGAACTCCGTATATGATATCGTTGCCTTGTTCGATTTTTTTGACCATTTCGATTATGCAGTTGGGATCATCTTGCAGGTCGGCATCAATTGTGCAATATAAATCAGCGTTATTATCATACATGCCGGCCAAAATCGCTCCTTGGTGGCCAAAATTGCGTGAAAGTTTAGAGGCTTCAAACAGATTGTTCTTTTTGCATTCTTTTACCAAAAGATCCCATGTTTTGTCGCGGCTGCCGTCGTTGACAAAGTGGGCGCGGCTGTCAGGGGAGATGAGTTTTTGATCTATCATCTTTTGCAAAAGTTTTGATATGCTGGCAAAGGTTGACGGAAGAACTTCCTCTTCGTTGTAACAGGGAATAACGATAAGTAATTTTTTCATATTGCCTCCTTATAAGGGGTGTGGATATATGGCTTTATGATAGACATATTTTTTCATTTGTGCTAGTGAAAAAATTGTGCTTGTGTTCAATATTTGTGGTTAAGGATGCTATGGTAAAAGTTTCGGTTCTTGTTCCGGTTTATAATTCGGAAGATTTTTTGCACGATACGATAAATAGTATCTTGACCCAAACTTTTGAGGATTTTGAGTTGATTTTGTTGAATGATGGTTCGACAGACGGTTCAGAAAAAGTTATTGAAAGTTTTAGCGATAGTAGGATTAAATATTATAAAAATGAACGAAATCTCGGAATTTCGGCTACCAGGAATCGTCTTATGGAAATGGCGACCGGTGAATATTGGGCGGTTATGGATAATGATGATATATCTTTGCCACAGAGATTTGAAAAACAAGTGGCTTTTTTGGATAGAAATCTTGATGTTGCGATTGTTGGTACTTGGATAGAGCTATTCAATAGGCGTTCGGTAAAAGGTTTTGCGGCAAGGGTAAGAAAATTTATCACTAATTTAGGTTTGGTGTGGTGCCATCCTTCGGAGGTGACACTGAAGGAGACATTGAAAGCTAATTCTTGTATGCATCCGACAATGATGATCAGGGCAAGTGTTATAAAAGAGAATAATATAAAGTATAATCCGGCACTGACGCCTTCGGAAGATTATGATTTGGTGCGGCAGGTTTTGCTGACCGGTTTCAGAGTTTGTAATATCAGAGAAGTTTTGTTTAAATAAAATAAGCACGGCAATAATATTTCGGTAAAAAAGAAAAAAATGATGAAAGAAGCCGATAAAATTATAAAAAAGAGTATTGAGGATGCCTTGGGATATCATCCGAAATTTAGGTATCCATATTTATTTATTATTGCCAGAAAATTACGCTTTAAGCCTTTGTTAAAATGGTTTAAGCCTTGGGTGAACTGATGTAAGGGAAAATGTCAATGTATCAAAATCCGTTGTTTAATCAAAATATTTGGGCTCATATGTATAGTAATTTTGAGCATTATTTCAGATATTTACATGCTTATCAATATTTTATTGTTGCGACTTTGATATTGTTGGCATGTTGGGTGATAGCAAAGTATTGTTTTGTGCATGAATATTATTTGCCGATTGTTCCTGATCGTGGTAGTGAAAATTTGGCCACAAGTAAGAAAAATTGGTATTGGGCATGGGGCGTGATGCTTATTTCTTTTGAGTTTTATGTCATACGCTTTATAGCTGAGGAACAAACAATTTTGAACAATTTTGATTCTATGAACCCCGGTTTTATGCGTAATTTAACTTTTGGGGTGTTGCCGGTGTTTAAGGATTGGCGCTTTACTCCGCTGTCACATGTGGACGGGAATATTATTTTCGGAATCACGGGCAATTATTTTATGATAGGATGGTATTGTGTTTTAAAACAAATTTTGGTTTTGTATTTGATGTATAAATGTTTTGATTTTATTGAAAAATCGAAACGTTTGTATTTGGTAGCACTGATAAACTTTATTCCGGCAGTGTTCAGCATAAATAATATTGTGTTCCCCGAACAAAATATTGCGATTTTTGTTTTTTTGAGTTTGATAGGCTTAAATAAGTATCAAAAGACGCACAAAGGCAGTTATTTGCTGTTGTTTTTCTTGTTTATGAATTTTGCAATTTATACCAAAGAGACTATTATGCTGTTTTATGGCGGCTATGGTTTGTATTTATGCGCTGAAATTATTATGAAAGACAGATTAAAAGCAGGAAGAGTAGGCAGTGTCGTTTGTTTTATCAGTCTTCTGTTTTCTTTTGAGCTTTATTTGTTGTTATGTTGGTATGGTGAAATTCCGTGGCTATGGGATCCAGGATATTTGAAAATTACATGGCCTTTTAATCCTTTGCTTTTTAAGGAGGTGCTTTTAATCTCCAGTATTTTATGTGTTGGTTGTTGCATATATCTGTTTTATTTTTGGAAGGAATCTGTAAAATTTATAAAGGCTGTTCCGGTTGAGTTTTTGATGTTCATAAGTGCGTTGCTTTGGTTTGTTTTTTATTATGCTGCGACGCCGCTGTTGAGTAATAACAGATATTTGATGACGCATTATTTTGAGATGCCTGTATTGCTGAAGATTTATGCGTTAGAGTTGGCTATATTTGTTATTGCACTGTGGTTGTTTGCTATAAAAGTATATAAGAATAAGTTTTCTGATATGTGCTTGATGATGGAGGGCAGTCTTCTTGCTTCGCTTTTATTGGTTGTTTATGTCGTGTTTGTTATTAAAATTGCTCCGTCACAAGACTATCCGGAATCTTATTATTTGTATTTGCCGGCGGTGTTTTGTACATTTTATATTTTTGATAATATCAAGCAGAAAACATTGCAATATATGTTGGCGGCGCTGATTTTTGTGATTTCTTTGTATGAAAATTATGACTTTTTTATAAATATGCAAGGTGCGGCAAGACATGAGTTGGTGGAGTTTATTGCCAGTAAGGCTCCGCTCAAACAAGGGATTGATTATAATAATTATCCGCAGGGGTCTTCCTATATGCAACTTGATGCCTTTTTGCTTGAAAGGCAAAACAAGCCGATGACAATACACTTTTTCTCAAGGCAAAAAATTGACACGGTATTTTGGAAGACTACCGGTTGGAAAGTTTCTCTTCATCAATTGTTGCCGGATAGAAATATTGTATTGAAAATGGATGAGTTTTATAAACAGTTTTTAATCGGCGGATATGCGGGATTAGAGTTTTCTTATGAGGCGGCTGTTCCCGGTGATTATATCATTATAAACAAGATTTACGATGGCAATTTGCCGAGATTGAGGACTTTGGTTTTTGAAAATGATGTTTATGCCGTTTATGTTGTTGATTAAGGTATATTGATGCTCAAATTATATAAGTTTATTGAAGATATTTGGTTTAAGCTGCCACAAAAATTGCGTTTTTTGCTGGTGGGTGGTTTTAATACGGTTTTTGCTTATTTGCTTTTTGTGTTTTTGGTGGTAGTTTTGCAAATTTCTTATAAAGCGGCTTTGATTATAAATTATATAATTGCGGTAAATGTTTCTATTTTTACTATGAGATATTATGTATTTCGTTCTTTCGGCAATCTAATGAAAGAATATACAAAAGCTTGGGGTGTTTATATAACTACTTTACTGCTGAATTATGTAGCTATGTATATTATGGTTGATATGTGTAAAATAAATGAATTGGTGGGGCAGGCTGTTTATACGGTTTTGATTACATTTTTTACTTATTTTATGCACAAATATGTCAGTTTTGCTAAGCCAAAGGATTATCCAGCCAAATAGGTTTTGACGGCATCATCACGTTCGAAAAGATATAGTAATATTCGCAAGGCTTGTCCGCGTTCGGAACTTAGGTTTTGGTCTTGGGCAACTATCATTTTGGCTTCTTGGCAAGCAGTTAACAGAAGTCCTTGATGAAGGCTCATGTCTGCCAGTTTAAAGTTGGCGAAACCGGATTGCTTGGTGCCCAATATTTCTCCTCCGCCACGTAATTTTAGATCTTCTTCTGCAATCAGAAATCCGTCTTCGGTTTCTTTCATAATTTGTAAACGTGAAATGGCGGTTTGACTGGTTGGATAATTATAAAGCAAAAGGCAAGTGGCGGCCTCAATGCCGCGTTTGACGCGTCCGCGGAGCTGGTGAAGCTGTGCCAAGCCGAAGCGTTCTGCATGTTCCACAATCATAATTGTAGCTTCCGGCACGTTTACTCCGACTTCAATAACAGTGGTGGCAACTAAAAGGTTGATAGAACCGGATTTGAATTGTTCCATAATTTCGTCTTTTTGTTTTTCTTTCATTTTACCGTGGATAAGTCCAACTTTGGAACCAAAAACTTTTTGTAAAAGTTCAAATCTTTTTTCGGCGGCGGCAAGGTCGATTTTTTCTGATTCTTCAACCAACGGGCATACCCAATATGCTCTTGCACCTTTATCTAATTTATTCTTGAGGGCGGGAATTATCTCGTCGATTTTGGTCAACGGCATAACTCTGGTATCAACGGGTTTTCGACCGGCAGGAAGTTGGTCAATTTTGGAATATTCCATATCTCCGAAAGCGGTTAAAATAAGGCTGCGGGGAATTGGGGTTGCGGTCATAACCAAAATATCAGCCAGATTGCCTTTTGCGGAGAGATTTAGACGTTGATGAACACCGAAGCGGTGCTGTTCGTCAATGATAACGCAGGCGAGGTCCTTAAAAGTTACATCTTCAACAAAGAGAGCGTGAGTGCCGATTATGATGTCAATTTTGCCCTCGGCTAAATCATTGATAATTTGGTTACGTTTCTTGCCTTTTATTCTTCCGGTTAAGAGTTCGGCTCTGATTCCTATATTCTCGCATAGCGGAGCAATAGTTTCCATGTGCTGTTTGGCTAGGATTTCGGTTGGTGCCATAATTGAAGCCTGATATCCGCATTCGACGGCATTTAGCATAGCAAGCAGAGCAACAATGGTTTTTCCGCTACCGACATCTCCTTGTAGCAATCGTAACATCCTGCTTTCGGAGGCTTGGTCGGCAAAAATTTCCTTTAGGACTTTTTCTTGAGCAGAGGTCAGCTGAAAAGGGAGTGTGTCCAATATCTTTCTGCGTAATAACCCGTTGCCGGCAATTTTACGTCCGGCCTGTTTTTTGATTTTTTGGCGGACTATGGCAAGTGCAAGCTGGTTGGCAAGCAATTCGTCATAGGCGAGGCGGTCGCGTGCGGTTGACGAGGATTGAATATCGGCAAATGTATGCGGATTGTGGATGGCAAGCATTGCTTGGTTAAAGCTTGGAAAATTGCGCTGTTTGATGAATTGCTGATTTTGCCACTCGGGAAAAAAAGGAAGTTTTGATAGAGCGTTTTGAATGAGTGAGCTGATAAATTTGTTGCTTATTCCGGCAGTGAGGCCGTAAACAGGCTCAATTTCGGGAATATTGTTTAAGTTTGCGGATATGTAGTCGGGGTGGTTAATTTGCCACATATTATTAAATTTTTCCAATTTTCCGCTGACAAAACGTTTGGCATCCAAAGGCAACTGTTTACTCAAGAAATCACCATAAGTTTTGAAAAAACATAGAACAAGTTGGTTTTCGTATCTGTCTTGGCACAAAACACGATATGGCTTGCTTTTGATTTTTGGCGGGATGTGCTCAACAACAGTCACTTCAAATGTGCCTATTTCTCCAACTTTGCCGGCAAGCAGGGATGGGGAGAGTTTGCGGTTGAGGAAAGAGTGAGGAAGATGCCACAGCAAATCTACAACTTTGTCAATTTCGATGTTATGAAGAAGTTTGGCATATTTGCTACCAACTCCCGAAATGGAAGTTATATCTTGGAAGAGCGGAAACAAAATATCCGGTCGCATGGCAAAAAACCTTAAAAAAATGTTTGCTATTGATGTATAATTGTATATATTTTTGAAAAGAAGTAAATAAGAAGATTAGTGTAATGTTCAATCAGTTGAAAAAATTTGATAAACAAATAAAAACCATATCCTCGGTTCCGGAAGGTATGGAAGCTTGGTTGTTGGCAGAATTGGCGACTAAAACTGATGAAGATATTTTATATATTGCGCCGGACGGTGTGAGTTTGGAGCAAACGGCTGATATTTTGCGGTATATTATGCCCGAAGCTGAAGTTTTGCGTTTTCCGGCGTGGGACACTGTGCCTTATGACAGAGTGTCGCCAAATCCGGAAATTGTTGCCCAGAGAGTAGATGTTTTGGCTCAGTTGGCGGTGGTGCCGGAGAACAAAAAGAAAAGATTTATTATAACAAGTGTCGGTGCAGTTTTGCAAAAAGTAGCACCAAAAAAAGTTTTTCTTAATTCTATAAAATCAATCAGAAAAGGCGGAGAGCTTACTTTTGCGAATTTTTTGCATTATGTATCCGTTAACGGTTATAACAGAGTGGAGCAGGTTATGGAACCCGGGGAATATGCCGTGCGCGGTGATATATTGGATATTTTTCCCGTCGGCACGCCCAATCCGCTTAGAATAGATTTGTTTGGTGATGAAGTAGAGAGAATTCGTAGTTTTGATGTTTTGACGCAAAGAACAACGGGAGAATTGGAACATTATACCTTTGCGGCGGCCGGTGAAGTGGTGTTGGATGAAAATACCATAAAAAGTTTTCGTTCTCAATATAGAGAAGCTTTCGGTATTGCTTGTAAAGATGATGAAATATATGAAGCAGTTTCCAACGGCAAAAAATATATGGGTATGGAAAATTGGCTGCCATTTTTTTATGAAGATAATTTGCCGACATTGTTTGATTATGTTCCAAGAGCAATGGTTGTTTTGGGGAGAAATTCCGAGGCGGCAATGCAATCAAAACAAGAAAGTGTTGCTGACCATTATACGGCGCGACTTGAGGCCTTGCAGGTTGCTAAAAATAAAAATGAGGTTGATGTATATCGTCCGGTTATGCCGGAAAAGATGTTTTTGTCGGCAGAAGATGTAAAAGCAAAAGCAAATTTGGAATTTACCGGTCTTAATTTGCCGGAGAGTGATGAGGTAATTGATATAAAAGCAGTTCCGGGAAGAGATTTTTCGTCGGCAAAAAATGTGGCGGTAACTGAGGTTTATGCAAAAGTTGTGGAGAAATTGTCGGAATATGGAAAATTGCCGAGGATTATTTGTTGCTATTCTGCAGGTTCACGTGAAAAAATTATGATAATGCTTAAAGAAGTTGCCGGAGATAAACTGGATCTTGTAACGGCGGAAAGCTGGCAAGAAGCATTGCAAAAAGCCAAAAAATCTGTAGTTTTAATAGTGTTGGGTTTGGCAAAAGGGTTTCATAACAGCGAATTGTTTGTAGTTAGTGAGCAAGATATTGTTGGGGCAAAACAAAATCGCCGCACTAATAAAAAAGTTTCGGCAAAAGATTTTATTGCCGATATATCATTGCTTAATGTGGGTGAATTGGTGGTGCATATTGAGCATGGTATCGGACGTTTTATGGGCTTGGAAAATATTGTTGCCGGCGGAGCCGATCATGATTGTTTGAAGATTTTATATGCCAATGATGACAAATTGTTTGTGCCGGTTGAAAATATTGAAATGATTTCTCGCTATGGCTCTGAAGATGAAAATGTGGTTTTGGATGTTTTGGGCGGTATGGCTTGGGAAGCCAAAAAAGATAGGGTAAAAAAGCGCATCAGAGATTTGGCGGAAAAATTGATTGCGGTTGCGGCGCAACGACAATTGAGAAAAGCAGAAAGTTTTGTGCCTTCATATGGTGTTTATGATGAATTTTGCGCAGGATTTCCCTATAATGAGACGGATGATCAATTGAGTGCAATTGATGATGTGATAGGAGATTTGGCGGCAGGAATGCCAATGGATAGGCTGATATGCGGGGATGTAGGTTTTGGAAAGACAGAAGTGGCTCTGCGTGCCGCATTTACGGTTGCTATGGCCGGTGGTCAAGTGGCGGTGGTGGTGCCGACAACGTTGCTTGCAAGACAGCATTATTTGAATTTTAAGCAAAGAATGAGCGGTTTTCCGCTGAAAATCGGAATGTTGTCAAGATTGACTACTCCGGCGGAGGCACGCAAAATAAAAGAAGAAATGAAAAACGGTTCTTTAGATATTGTGATTGGAACCCATGCTCTTTTGAATGATAAAATAGAATTTTTAAATTTGGAGCTGTTGATTATTGATGAGGAGCAACATTTCGGGGTGGTGCATAAAGAGAAATTGAAAGCACTTAAAAATGATGTGCATGTTTTGACTTTGACGGCAACGCCAATACCAAGAACTTTACAGCTTTCGCTTACCGGGGTTAAGCAACTTAGTATTATTGCGACTCCGCCGGTTGACAGATTGGCGGCACGAACTTTTGTTATGCCGTTTGACAGAGTGATGATAAAAGAGGCAATTTATCGCGAAAAATTCAGAGGCGGTCAGACTTTTGTAGTTTGTCCGCGAGTGTCGGATATTCCGGAAGTTAATAAAATTTTGAAAGAAATAGCACCGGATATAACAATTTTGGTAGCACACGGACAGATGCCGGTCAGACAGCTTGAAGATGTCATGAATGATTTTGTGGATAAAAAAGGAGATGTTTTGCTATCGACGACAATTATTGAATCGGGAATTGATATTCCTTCAGTTAATACTATGATTGTTTATAGGGCTGATATGTTCGGATTGGCACAGTTGTATCAGTTGCGAGGCAGAATCGGGCGATCAAAATTGCGCGGATATTGTTATTTTACGGTGCCAAGACAAAAAATGTTGAAACCTTTGGCAGAGCGAAGATTAAATATTTTGCAGGCTTTGGATAGTTTGGGAGCAGGTTTTTCTCTTGCCAGCCATGATATGGATATAAGGGGCTCGGGTAATGTTTTGGGAGAAGAGCAGTCAGGACATATTAAAGATGTCGGTATTGCTTTGTATCACCATATGTTGCAGGAAGAAATATTGA
This sequence comes from Alphaproteobacteria bacterium, assembly GCA_017961285.1. Classification (GTDB taxonomy): domain Bacteria; phylum Pseudomonadota; class Alphaproteobacteria; order RF32; family CAG-239; genus JAFUYI01. The sequence goes on from JAGCXO010000003.1 coordinate 22,976, forward strand.
GAATTAAAAACGGAGAAAAGGCAGAAGAAAAGATCGGACAGGATTGGAGCCCGCAGATTGTTACCGGTGTTCCGATTATGATTGCAGAGAATTATGTAAGAGATTTGGGTGTCAGACTGGGATTGTATAAGAGAATTGGTTCTTTGGAGACACAAGAAGAGTTGCTTGATATGCGAGAAGAATTGGTTGATAGGTTCGGTCCAATCCCGCAGGAAGTGGAAAATTTGTTGAAAACTGTAGAGATTAAGCAACTTTGTAAAAAAGTTAATGTCGAGCGTGTAGATGCCGGAGCTAAAGGGTTTGTTTTGGGCTTTAAGGATAATTATTTTGCCGCATCGGAAAAGTTGTTGGATATGATTACTAAGTCAGGGGGAAGAATTAAGATCAGGCCTGATCAGAAATTGTTTGTATCAGGAGATTTGGCAAAATATGAAGATAGGTTGACAATAGTTAAAAATTTTGTAATAAAATTGCTTGGTTTTTTGAACTGAGAGGGATAGAGATGAGTGAAAGGAAAAAAACTTTTTGGCTGATGGCCGCACTGGTTGCTATTTTTATGTATGTCGGGAATTTGATTGCCGGAGAACAGGGAATGATGACAGCATTGTTGATGGCAGGCGGTATCAATTTTGTCAGCTATTTTTTCAGTGATAAAATGGTTTTGAGCCATTATAAGGCAACGGCTGTGAGCCAAAAAAATGCACCGAAATTATATGAAATTGTGCAGAGATTGGCGAAAAATGCCGCATTGCCTATGCCAAAAATATATATTATTCCCGAGGAAACTCCAAATGCTTTTGCGACAGGCAGAAACCCATCTCATGCGGCGGTTGCGGTAACACAAGGTTTGTTAAATTTGATGACTGATGAAGAGGTTGAAGGTGTTTTGGCGCATGAAATGAGCCACGTTCGTCATTATGATATTTTAATCGGGACAGTGGCGGCAATTTTTGCCGGTGCTATCGGTATGTTGGGAAATATTGCAGGGTATGGACAATATAGTTCCGGCAGGCAAGGAAGAAATTCGGCGGGAATTTTGGCGATTGTGGTTATGCCGATTGCGGCGGTGATTGTGCAAATGGCAATTTCTCGTTCTAGGGAATATAAGGCAGATGAAGGTGCTGCGTTGTTGACAGATCATCCCGAATGGTTGATTGCAGCTTTACAGAAGCTTGATAATTATGCAAAATCATTGCCAATGAAGAGAGCATCTTTGCAAACTGCGCATTTGTTTATTGTTAATCCTATGTGTGGTATCAGCGGCAGTTTGGCGGGGCTTTTCAGCACGCATCCTAACACCAAAGATAGAATTGAGCGTTTATCAAAGATAAAGATATCGAGAAAATAGGTAATTGTGAGTATTTTTTTGGGGCTTGATAGGTTTGAAATTTTAAATTATATTGCGACTGATTGGGATCTGAAGGTAGATTGCAGGGGGTATTTTGGTTGATGTTTCGGTAATAATGCCAGTATTTAATACTAAAATTTTGTATTTGCGCAAAGCAATTGAAAGTGTTTTGTCGCAAAGTTTTGCTGATTTTGAATTTTTGATTTTAAATGATAGTCCCGAAAATGCTGAACTGCATGAGGTTATACTGGGATATAATGATAAGCGCATAAAGTATTTTGAAAATGAGAAAAATATCGGTATTCCTAAAAGTTATAATAAGCTTTTGAGCTTTGCAAGCGGCAAATATGTGGCGTTGATGAATCATGATGATATTATGAAGCCTGATCGTTTGTTGAAACAATTTGAATATTTGGAGAAACATCCGGAAGTTGGTTTGCTGGGGACTGCTTATAAAAAGTTTGGC